>JANRME010000164.1:0-19469 GCA_033761835.1 Saprospiraceae bacterium | reverse complement strand
TTTATTGCTCGGGCGATTACATGGGCAAAGTACGTACAATCAAATTGCAAAGGATACCATTATTCAAGTGCCTGGTTTCCTGGGGACTATGTATTTGCTTGATGGCAAAAAGCTAAATCTTTCGGTCATGGATTGGTTCATGACAGATTACCCGGAGGCGCACGATAAAATTCGGATAGCCGTATTGACCGATCAAGTGAGCATTGTGGGCTATACGTTTGGCGGTTTATTTTGCTTGACAGGGTTATTATTTCATAGGGAAGACCCGGAATTGGGCAATAGTTTATTAAAAATGGGCGCGGCTGGAATCGGCGCGGGCATTACATTTCAGGTGATTTCCAGCAGTTTTCAAAAGAAAGCAGTTCTTTATTACAATCAGGAAATTCAGTCGATTTATAAATCGCATACTGGAGCGGTGAATCTGAAAATTTCCAGTCAAAGCCTTGGCGTGGAAATAAAATTTGATTAAAATTCAGCCAAAAGATTAACTTATTTGTAACAAGAACTAACTAATGCCATATCGTTCCAATTTGTAATTTTGTATTTGTTTTTATTTCAAAATGAGAAAATTAGCTTCTATATCGCTTTCTGTCTTAGTATTGCTCACTTCGCTTTCGTTTGGAGTGAATTTCCACCTATGCCAGGGCGAGATCAAAAGCTTTGCCTTTTTTTCGGAAGCTAAGCCTTGCTATCACAAATCAGCAGCAGCTTGCCCTCTCCATCAGGGAATGCAGAAAAAAAATGACTGCTGCGATAATCAATCAAAACTTGTAAAAGGGCAAGAACATCAGTTTGCTTTTGCAAAAAACCTTGTAAAAAACTCTTTTACAATAGTTTACGAATTACCTGTTTTTGAATATCCAAAACTGGCTTTGTTTGAAAAAACAACCCCGCTCAAGTTTCAAAACCTCAAACCTCCTTTGATCGGAAAGCACGTTCGGGTGCTGATTCAATCCTTCCTTTGTTAGAAATCCTTGTCTCGTTTCGACTTTCAATTGTTTACTGGAAGTCTATCTTTATATTTGCTATTGCCTTCTGCATCAGCAAATTATCTCATTCGCATATTAGCAAATCAATGAGACAATGTTGAATCAAATTATTACATATTTTCTACATAATCGACTGGTAGCCTGGTTGTTATTGCTGGGTTTTGTTTCCTGGGGTATCGCCGTTGCGCCGTTCAACTGGCATAGCGAGTGGCTTCCGCGCGATCCCGTGCCGGTAGATGCAATTCCCGATATTGGTGAAAATCAACAGATTGTATTTACGATGTGGGAGGGCCGTAGCCCGCAAGATGTAGAGGATCAAATCTCTTATCCGCTTACTACAGCTTTACTTGGCATTCCCAAAGTGAAAGATATTCGAAGCACTTCTATGTTCGGAATGTCCTTTATTTATATCATTTTTGACGAAAAAGCAGAATTTTATTGGACTCGAAGCCGCATCCTGGAAAAGCTGAATTCCTTACCAATTGGCACTTTGCCGGAAGGCGTGCAACCTACGCTCGGCCCCGATGCGACGGCACTTGGGCAGGTTTATTGGTACACACTCGAAGGCCGCGACCCCAAAACAGGCAAACCCACTGGCGGCTGGGATCCGCAGGAATTGCGCAGTATCCAGGATTTTTATGTGAAATATGCCCTTGCAGGTACCGAAGGTGTGTCGGAAGTGGCTTCCGTGGGTGGCTATGTGAAAGAATATCAGGTAGATATCGACCCGGAAGCGATGCGCGCAGCGGGCGTGAGCGTGATGGACATTATGAATGCCGTACGGAACAGCAATTTGGACGTAGGCGCGCGCACGATTGAAATGAATCGCGTGGAATACTTGATTCGGGGCCTGGGATATATCAAAAATCTCAGCGATTTGGAAGAAGCCGTTGTAGCGGTTCGGAATAATACGCCCATTCGCATTCGGGATGTGGCAAGAGTAACGATAGGCCCGGCGGCTCGACTCGGCGGCTTGGACAAAGGCGGCGCAGAAGCTGTAGGTGGAGTGGTGGTGGCGCGTTATGGCTCGAATCCGATGCAAGTGATTGATAATATTAAAGAAAAAATTGATGAGATTAGCCCGGGCTTGCCCTCTAAAACCCTTGCCGATGGTACGGTTTCTAAAGTAAGCATTGTACCATTTTATGATCGAACCGGGCTTATCAAAGAAACGCTCGGAACATTAGAAGCGGCGCTGACAGAAGAAACGATTATTAGTATCATTGTAATAATTGTCGTCGTATTAAATCTCAAAGCGGCATTTATTATATCTTCTTTACTACCGCTTGCTGTTTTACTTACATTTATCGGGATGCGTTATTTCGGCGTGGACGCCAATATTGTCGCGCTTTCCGGCATTGCGATTGCCATTGGCGTAATGACCGATGTTGGAATTGTATTGGTAGAAAATATTATACGGCATTTAGAAATGCCCGAAAATAAAGATGCAAAGGGTAATAAATTAACCAAAATTATTCAAATCGCAACGAAGGAAGTTTCTTCTGCAATTATGGTGGCCTTGGCGACAACAATTGTGAGTTTCTTACCCGTTTTTGTTATGGAAGCCGCTGAAGGGAAATTGTTTAAACCATTGGCATTCACCAAGACCTTCGCGCTGGTCGCCGCGTTTTTCTTGAGTATTGTGATTTTGCCGACGCTGGCGCATCAAATATTTTCGATTCGTTTTGAGAAAAAACGCTTGAGTAGAATTTGGAATATTACATTAATTGTAGCGGGTATTATATTTATTATTTTTTACAAAAGTGAAATCGCCTGGGCTTTAATTGCTTTTGGTATTAATAATATAATATCAGAATTTTATCCAAAAAGTAAATGGAATTGGAGAAATATTATAAATATTATAATCGCATTATTGCTCACCACCTGGGTTTTAAATCATGAATGGCTGCCGTTGGGCGCAGAAAATAGCGTTTGGACAAATTACTTTTTTGTTGCTTCCTTGATCACGGTAACGCTGGCGGCCATGTTGGCTTTTATTTATTTCTACGAACCGATTCTTCGTTGGTGTTTGCGCAATAAATTGATTTTCTTGTCATTACCAATATTTACACTACTTTTCGGGCTGACGATATGGCAAGGCGCGGAACGCATTTTCGGCTGGGCCGCGGATGGCTTGAATATTCGGCAAACGAGTATTTGGTCGACATTGGCACACCAATTTCCTGGGATTGGTAAAGAATTTATGCCCGCTTTGGACGAAGGCGCTTTTTTGCTGATGCCCACCACCATGCCGCATTCGGGCGTGGAAGAAAACGTGGAAACGATTCGCAAATTGGATATTTTGGTGACCAATATTCCCGAGGTAGAAGTCACGGTTGGCAAATGGGGCCGCGTCAACTCTGCCTTGGATCCTGCGCCAATTTCTATGTTTGAAAATGTAATTAATTATGTGCCGGAATATAAATTGGATGAAAATGGCGCTCGAATGCGCTTTAAAATTGATAAAGTCGGAAGATTTATCTTGAAAGATAGCAGTACTTATGACTTGACATTCAATGAGTTCCGCTCCATTCCGACAGATAGTTTGATTCCTGATCCTGATGGTGAATTCTTTCGACAATGGCGGCCCGAGATTCATTCGCCAGATGATATTTGGCAGGAGATTCTAAAAGTGATGCAATTGCCTGGAATGACTTCTGCGCCTAAGTTGCAGCCGATTCAAACGCGGTTGGTGATGTTGCAAACGGGGATGCGCGCTCCGATGGGGATTAAAGTGTATGGCCCTGATTTACAGACGATTGAACAGGTCGGATTAGAATTAGAGCAAATTTTGCAAGAAGTGCCGATGGTCGAACCCGCTTCTGTTTTTGCAGATCGGATTGTCGGAAAACCTTATTTGGAATTTGCCATCAACCGCGTGGCCATTGCGCGCTACGGCTTGACGATTCAAGATATGCAAAGCGCGATTTCTTCTGCTATTGGCGGAATGCCTTTGACGACAACGGTCGAGGGCCGCGAGCGCTACGCTGTACGAGTGCGTTATGCACGCGAATTGCGCGAAGACCCCGAAGATTTGAAAAAAGTATTGATCCCGACGCCAACTGGCGTGTCCGTGCCTTTGGGTGAACTGGCTGAACTCGAGTATCGGCGTGGCCCGCAGATGATTCGAAGCGAGAATACCTTCCTGGTTGGCTATGTTATTTTTGATAAAAAACAAGGATTTGCAGAAGTGGATGTCGTGGAACAAGCGGAGCGATTTATTGCATCCAAAATAGAAAGTGGCGAATTAGAAATCCCGGCTGGTGTGACTTACCGCTTCACCGGCAATTACGAAAATCAGGTGCGCGCCACCAAACGCTTGATGATTGTGATTCCGCTGAGTTTGCTCATTGTATTCCTGTTACTTTATATGCAATTCCGCACGATGATTGCCTCGATGATTCATTTTTCGGGCGTGTTTGTAGCATTTGCCGGCGGGTTTATCATGATTTGGCTATACGGACAGGACTGGTTTCTGGATTTTTCTATCGCCCATGTGAATATGCGCGACTTATTTCAAATACATCCGATAAATCTCAGCGTGGCGGTTTGGGTTGGTTTTATTGCTTTATTTGGCATCGCTACCGATGATGGCGTTTTGATGGGGACTTATATTCATCAGGTATTTGAAGAACAAAATCCGAAAACCGTACCTGCCGTGCGCGAAGCGGTGGTAATGGCAGGAAAAAAGCGCGTTCGCCCTGCGATTATGACCACTGCGGTAACCGTGATTGCTTTACTGCCCGTGCTGACTTCTACTGGGAAGGGCGCAGATATTATGGTGCCAATGGCGATTCCTACTTTTGGCGGCATGATTATTCAGATGATGACCATGTTCGTAGTGCCCGTTTTTCAAGCGATTTGGAGGGAAAGAACTTTGAAATAGAGTTTTTAGAAATGTGTTGAAATGGATTGTTTTTGTAATGGCTTGGAGTAATCGGATTTTGGGTATTGGTTTCACTTTTGTAGGATTTGGATGAGATTTTGTAAACATAGTGACTTGAATACCAGGATTTTCGTCAGAAAAAGAAAAATTCTGACATGGAAAAGCAAACATATATTTCATTGAAAAACCTCGTGGTGTATCAAATTTCAAGAGAATTGAGCCGGGCGGATTGGGAAATCTATGCAAATATGAATTTTGAACAGAAAAAATTAATGGGCGACCAATTCTTACGAGCAACGGATTCGGTGGGGGCGAATATCGTCGAAGGGTATGGGCGATTTCATTATTTAGACCAGGTTCGATTTTATTACATCGCCAGAGCATCTTTGCAAGAAGCGTTTTTTCATTGGCTTGAACTAATGCACGAGCGCGGCTGGATTATGGAAGAAACTTTTAAAAGTCTATCCGAAAGAGCGACACAATTACAAGTCAAGCTGAATAATTTCATTCAAATGACTAAAAATCAAAAGAAATGAAACGACAATCCATTTCAAAATGGGCGAGCCTCTGTGTGGTAACAACAGATTTCAACACATTTCAATCCATTTCAAAAAGAAAGTGGAGAAACCTATGTATAACCACAATCCCTTTCTATCTATTTCTATTTACTTCAATAGGAATAAACGCTCAATCATTACAATATTATTTACAAATAGCATCAGAACAAAGCCCGGAATTAAAATCAAAATACCTGGAATTTGAAGCGGCTTTACAAAAAGTACCGCAGGTAGGCGCATTGCCAGACCCTATGTTTTCGGCGGGCGTGCTGACCAATAAAATGGTGCCGGTAGAGCGAGCACAACTCACGCTTCGGCAATTATTTCCTTGGTTTGGTACGCTGGAAGCCAGGAAAGACGTGGCATCTGCGATGGCGCAGGTGAAATTTATGGCTTGGCAGGATAGTCGAAATACGCTCTTTTTTGACATCAGGAAAGTATATTATGAATTATACGAATTGGAAAAAAGTATCATAATTATTACAGAAAAATTAAAATATTATGATGCTTATGAGCAATTGGCGCAGACGCAATTCCAGGCAGGAAAAGGCGCAATGGTAGATGTGGTGCGGGTTCAGATCGAACGCAACGAATTGAATACGGAGCTTCAATTATTAAAAGACCGACGGCAGCCTTTGCAAATAATGTTTAATAAATTGCTTAATCGAGCTTCGGACGAAGCAGTTGTTGTTCCAGATACCTTGGTATTGCCGGACTTGAATATTTTAATCCCATCAGATAGTTTGTCTGCGAATCCTAAGATAGTGATGCTGGCGTCCGAAAGTCGTGCCTTTGCATTGCAACAAAAAGTGGTAGCGAAAGAACGTTTGCCCATGATAGAATTAGGCTTGCAATATATGATCATGCCTTTGCCCGATCCTGATAATATCCATGCGACAGGTGATGGCTCCGATATGCTGATGCCCATGCTGGGCGTGAGTTTGCCGATTTGGAGAAAAAAATATGATGCGATGAAACAGGAAGCGCTGCTTATGCAAGAATCCACTGAGCAAATGAAGCAAAACGTATCGAATATGCTTGAAAGCCAATGGACACAGGCGCGCTACGAGTTGAATAGCGCCCGTCAGCGCCTGGATTTATTTGCTAAACAAACCGAAACGACCAAGATTGCGCTGGATTTATTAGTGACGGCTTATGCCAATTCAGGGGCTGATTTTACAGAAGTTTTACGTACCGAACAAATATTATTACAATATCGCTTAATGACTGAAGCCGCGCATAAAGATTATTTAGTTGCTTATGCAAAATTAGAATTATTAACAGCTAAAAATTTGATTTATTAAATTTCAATTTATTTAAAACCAGTATCTTATGAAGAACTTTAAAAATGTATTAATGCTTGGTTTATTTGTAATAACCTTAGTTTTTGTAACCGCTTGCGGCGGAAATGCAACAACCGAAGAACATAAAGACCATGATCATGATGCAGCGACCGAACAGCCTAAAGCGACTGAAGCTGCTGAGGTTTATCATTGTCCGATGGAATGCGAAGGCGAAAAGACTTATGATGAAGCAGGCAAATGCCCTGTATGCGGAATGGATTTGGAGGTAAAAGAAAGTTAAATCAGTAAAGTGTGGCAGACCTTGAAGGTTCGCCACACTATTTAAAATCGAGTATCATGAAAAATATACGTAAATATATTCTGGTAGGCATTATTACATTGGGAATAGGCTTAATGCTTGGTAAATGGATTTTTAGCAATAATAATACTTCACAGGAGCATACAGATGTAATTGCAGAAAGCTCGGCGGAGGTCTGGACGTGCTCGATGGATCCGCAAATTCGGCAACCAAATCCCGGCAAATGCCCGATTTGTGGCATGGACTTGATTCCTTTGGAAACCAATCAGGATGCGGATTTAGACCCGAATGCGATTCGTCTGAGCGCTTCAGCGATGCACCTGGCGCAGGTAGAAACTTCAGAAGTGCAGTTAGGACAAGTAATTAAAACCATTCGTTTGAATGGTAAAGTTGTAGCAGATGAACGGCAAATTTTTACGCAATCGGCGCACCTGCCAGGGCGAATCGAGCGCTTGATGCTTAATTTTACAGGCGAATCCGTGACAAAAGGGCAAGTTATTGCAAAAATTTATTCACCGGAATTAATTACAGCACAAGAAGAATTATTTCAAGCTATAAAATTAAAGGCAACGACTCCGGCATTATACAATGCAGCTCGTGAGAAATTGAAATATTGGAAATTAACGGAAGATCAAATTAATACGATTGAACAAACTGGAAAACCACAAGAAACCTTTGATATTCAGGCAGATGTGAATGGTATTGTATTGGAGAAAATGGTGAACCTCGGTGATTATTTGATGCGCGGAGAATCTTTATTTACTGTGGCGAATTTATCCAAAGTTTGGATTTTATTTGATGCTTACGAAAGCGATTTAGCTTGGTTGAAAAAAGGCGATCGTTTGAACTTTACAGTAAATTCCTTACCTGGGCAGACTTTCAGCGGCGTGATTTCATTCATCGAGCCGATTGTAAATACGCAAACCCGCACCGCCAGCGTCCGGGTGGAAATGGCAAATCCCGGTGGAAAATTAAAACCCGAAATGTTTGCTACCGCTGAAATCCAGGCTTCGCTTGGCGCAAAATCAAATCAAATCGTGATACCGAAATCCGCAGTGCTATGGACGGGCAAGCGCTCCATCGTGTATCTGCAAGACACGGAAGCGACCGAACCGACTTTTCTGTTGCGCGAAGTGATGCTTGGGCCGGCATTGGGCGATAGTTATGTTATTGAACAAGGATTGGAGGTAGGCGATTTGATCGTGACCAATGGCGCTTTCTCGATTGATGCCGCAGCACAACTTGCTGGAAAACAGAGCATGATGAGTGTAAAAAATGATCCAAGTAAGCGCACTTCGCCTATTGCCATTGGCAAAAAGGAAAAGCAATCCCTTGAACCAATTATTGAAAAATATTTACAAATGAAAGATGCTTTGGTCGCTTCTGATGCCGGTACCGCGCGGTCTTATGCTGCTGATTTAGCCACAGCGATTTCCAAAGTGCCCATGAAAGATTTTAGGGGTGAAGCCCATGAATACTGGATGGCGGTGTCGCCGATGCTGCAAGATTTGAGCAAAAAAATTAGCGAGTCGAGTAGCCTGGTAATGATGCGCAAACATTTTACACCTTTATCAGATATGATATCGAATGTAATAAAAGTCTTTGGGCCGCTGGAAGCGCCATTATTTGTACAGTTTTGCCCGATGGCGAATAATAATAAAGGCGGTTATTGGATCAGTGCGCAAGAACAAATCCGTAATCCTTACTATGGAGATGAAATGTTGACTTGTGGGAAGGTGGTGGCGGAGATTCGGTGACTCGGAGAATGGGAGATTTTGTGATTTGGAGATCAAGAAATTGAGTTTCAATATTTTATATTTTTGATTAATTGCTCATAATCCTCCGGCGTATCCAAATCAAATGCGCCTTCTGGGAGAGGAATTGCCTGAATTTCATCGGAATATGTTTGCAGCAAAGCACGCGCACCCTGGTCGCCCTTGAGTTGCATCAATTGCTCGAACCATTTTCTATCAAAAAGAGCGGGAACGCTGGCTTTCTCATTATAGAATGAAGCAATGATACTTGCCACTTGCGGCTTGTTGCTTGCGGCTTGCTGCTGAAAAAATTCATCCATAAGTCTTTCAAGATGAGCAGAAATGAGCAAAGGTTGATCCGAAAGCATAAACAAAGCCCCTCGTACATTGGGATTTGCAGAAAGTAAGGTTTCCAAGCCCATTTTCACCGAAGTGCTCATACCTTCCTGCCAATTGGGGTTTTCTGTAATACTAATTTCAAATTTCCCAATTTCTTGATGAATCTCATTCGCGTAAGCGCCCAAAACCAGAATTACTGATTTGCACTTTGTCGCTAAAGCCGTTTGCACCGCTCGATGAATCAAGGTTTCGCCTTGCCAACTTAGTAATTGCTTGGGCTGCCCCATGCGCGTAGAGGCGCCAGCCGCGAGGATGATGATGCCAATGTCAGGATTCAGGGTAATTTATTTTTGTAAACGATTGTATTTCTTCATGATTTCCAGCACTTTATCAATGGGTAGTTCTTCTGCGTTTATGCCATTGGCTTTGGTTGTTTGCGCCGCAAAAAGCGAATTAATAATGGCTTCTTCGGTTGCTTCGATGGCCGCCAAAAACAAAGGTGAAATGGCATCATTGTGTAGCATTTCTTGTTCCAAAGTCGATTTTTCCATACGGTAGGGAACGCGCAGGTTTTCAGCAGTAGAAAACGCAATCACATAATCCCCGCTGCCATTAGAAGCGATACCGCCCGTTTTGGCGAGGCCAAGCATGGCGCGTTTAGCTAAGCGCTTGAGATTGCGCGCGTCGAGTGGTGCATCGGTTGCCACGATCATCATACAAGAGCCATCCGCGGATTGCTCGATTTGTTCTTTCAAATAAAATTTGCCCAGTTCCACACCAACAGGTACGCCGTCAATTTGCAAAATACCACCAAAATTGGTTTGCACCAAGACGCCCACCGTATAAGCTCCAAGATTTTTAGGTAATTGCCGCGAAGCCGTGCCGATCCCACCTTTAAACCCAAAGCAACGCGTGCCAGTACCCGCGCCAATATTGCCTTCAGCGACTGCGCCGTCCTTAGCATTCGCAATCGCTTGTAAAATATGCTCTTTTTGCACGTGCCGACCTCGAATATCATTCAAACCGCCATCATTGGTCTCGCCAATCACTGGATTCACCGAGCGCACATTTTCATTGCCAGGCAAAGCCAGAATATAATCAATCACTGCATCGGCGGCCGTAGGCACACTGAGGGTATTAGTCAGAATAATCGGCGTTTCGAGATTACCCAATTCTTCCACTTGCGAATAGCCAGCCAATTTGCCAAAGCCATTGCCAAGATAAATGGCGGCCGGCACTTTCTGTTGAAAAACATTACCATCGTAAGGCAGGATGGCCGTCACGCCGGTACGAACGCTGTCGCCCTGCACCAATGTTACTTGACCAACCTTTACACCAGCCACATCCGTGATGGCATTATTTGCACCCGTAGGCAGCACGCCGATTTTGATACCAAGCGCTCTCGGGCGTGATTTCTGTGCATTCAAAGGCAGAAGAATTGAAATGAAAATCAGAGATAAGAATAGCTTTTGCACCTTTTTGTACAAACATATTGAATTTTGGACAAGATTTACAGAAAGCTATGGCACATTTTTGAAATGCGCCATAGCATATTACATCTTATTATTTTATTTTTTCATCGCCTTAAACGTCCCATTTGGTTGTACAAAACTCACCGCTGTTGCTTTACCATCGGCATTTACATCAAACCGCACGCTAAAGCCATCTATATTAGGTATTTTGAGTTTAAATTCATGATTACCAAGCGGTATGGTCTCATATTCCGGCTGTCCGGGCACAAAAACAAATAATTTATCCTCTTTTATATAAACCCTGGTGACCACACCTGCTAATTCGTACTCGCCCACGTATTTTTCGAGATCATCTTTGGCAACGGCTACTTCTATGGGCTTTCTCTTGAAAACCAATTTTTCAATGGCAGGTTCCATCCCAATAACGGCAGCGGATTCAATATCGCCTTTCAAATTCACATTAAAACTGACCCGAACAGGAGAATCATTCTCGTCGGAATCATCATCTAAACTTTTTGGTCGGAAAATATCATAATGATAATGTTCGAGCCAGGCATCGGCATCTTTATTACGAAAAGACATAATAAGCGAATCATTCCTTACAAAAATATTAAATACCCCATAACCAGGATGTTCATATTGCCCTGCATATTCCGCCAGCAAATGCGAAGGGCGCGTGCCTTGCTTGCGATTCAAACTATCAGCAGAAGCGACTGATTTGGCTGCTTCTTTTGATTTGTCAACTGCTGTTTTCACTTGCTTATGCCAATCTCGATAAGGCAATTTCAACATTTTATCCGCAATATAATTTCTAATCATGCCTGGCAATGGCGAACCATTTTGATTCACCAGCACCACAATCCCGATGCTATCGCTTGGGTAGAAAGCAGTATTGGCGCTGAAGCCATCGATATTGCCACCGTGCTGCACCATATAATGCCCGCGATAAGAACCCAAAAACCAACCCATGCCATAATTCGAAAGGAAAACATCAGGGTTATCCGTCGTGGGCAATCCAGCATTGATCACCATTTGCGAAGACATCGCTTCTTGCACATATTGGGCCGGAAGGACTTCTTTATCATTAAATTTTCCGCCATTAATCCACGTGATCACCCAATTCGCCATCTCCGAAGGGCTTGAAAAAATAGAACCTGCAGGGCCCATCCCTTCGATTTTATAATAATCCATTCCTTTTATTACATTCTCTTTCACAACTTCATAGCCTTTCGCCGCGTCCGCTTGCTTGCCATCCCAGAGCGTAAAATTGGAAGTGTTCATGCCCAATGGTTCAAAGAATTGCTTCTGAATATTGCTCTCCCAGGTCTCGCCGCTCAGTTTTTCCGCAATTACACCTTGTAATAAAAACATAAAATTATTATAATACCATTTTTCGCGTAAGCCGGCAAAATTTTCCATATACTTGATGCGCTTCACCAGGCTATCGCGGGTCGTCCCATTCAAATACCAGGAATAATCGTGGCGCGGAATGCCCGTGCGGTGGCAAGTGAGATCGCGCACGGTGATATTATTTGTCAGTTCATCATTATAAAATGCTACTTCCGGCAGATAAGTCTTTACATGCTCATCAAAACTCAGTTTGCCATCGGCTTGGAATTTGCCCAATAGCGCACTGGTAAAGGCTTTCGTACACGAACCAATCGCAAAAAGCGTATTGCCCGTCACGGGGCGCTTGTTTTCATAATCAGCGAAGCCAAAACCCCCGGCATAAACAACTTTATTTTTTTCCACTACCGCAATGCCCACACCCGCCGCGTGCCATTCTTTCAGCAGGCGATTCACGAGTGTATCCAGGCCCGCGAGACGCTTATCGGTGGGCTTTTGCGCAAAGGCAAAACTTGCAAACAGACAAATTGCTAATAAGGATAGTAGATGTTTCATGCGAAGTTATGTTTGATTTTTGTCAAAAAAATAGTTCGGAATGAAAGATAGAACTTTTACCGATTTATAAAGAAAAAATTTGCCTTTTACGATTCATTTGTAGCTTCCACGCTTTTGCTGATGGGAGGCTAATTTTCAATTCCAGCCTTCCCGATTTCAAAAATAGCCCGCAGACTTTTGTTCCGAGCCTTCCCGATTCTAAAATTAGCCCCCACATTTTTGTTCCGAGCCTTCCTGATTCTAAAAATAGCCCACAGACTTTTGCTGGCGGGGGGCTATTTTTCAATTCCAGCCCTCCATTTTCTAAAATTAGCCTTCTACAATTCATTTGTAGCCCTCACACTTTTGCTCGTAGTCCGCAACATTTTGCCCGTTAGCGCCAACGAAACAAATTGCATAACTACTTTAAGAATGCAGTACAAATTAATAAATGACAAATGATCAAATGATAATTCTCATTTGCCTATCTGCTGATTTTTTGGCAATTTTAGCTGTCGAATTATGTGTAGTGGTAAACGATCAATCATAAATGGTTAATTCAATGAAACGTCCCGATTTCTCAAAAATAGATTTTAATCGAAAATGTGGCGAACCTTTAAGGTCTGCCACATTTAACGACGAACTCTGGCAAACGCCTGAAAAGATTGACGTAAAGCCAGTTTTTACAGCTGAAGACATCCAGGAGTTGACGCATTTGCATTTTGCTGCGGGCATCCCTCCATTCTTGCGCGGTCCGTATAGTTCGATGTATGTCACCCAGCCCTGGACGATTCGGCAATATGCAGGATTTTCGACTGCCGAGGAAAGCAATGCATTTTATCGGAGAAATTTGGCGCAGGGACAGAAGGGTTTGTCGGTAGCGTTTGATTTGGCGACCCACCGGGGTTATGATTCGGACCACGAGCGCGTGGTGGGCGATGTGGGCAAAGCAGGCGTGGCGATTGACACCGTGGAGGATATGAAAATTTTGTTCGATCAGATTCCGCTGGATCAGATGTCGGTTTCCATGACCATGAACGGCGCGGTGATTCCAATTATGGCATTTTATATTATTGCTGCGGAAGAGCAAGGCGTAAAACCGGAGCAGCTGAGTGGTACCATTCAAAACGATATTTTGAAAGAATTCATGGTGCGCAATACTTATATCTACCCGCCGATTCCGAGCATGCGCATCATTGCGGACATTTTTGAATACACGGCGAAATTCATGCCCAAATTTAATTCCATTTCCATCAGCGGCTATCACATGCACGAAGCGGGAGCGCCCGCAGATATTGAGCTGGCTTACACTTTGGCGGATGGTTTGGAATATTTGAGAGCCGGTTTAAAGGCAGGTTTGAATATTGACGATTTTGCGCCGCGGATTTCTTTCTTCTGGGGCATTGGTATGACGCACTTTATGGAAATTTCCAAAATGCGTGCCGGTCGCATGCTTTGGGCAAAAATTGTGAAGCAATTCAATCCGAAAAGCGACAAATCGATGGCGCTGCGTACCCACAGTCAAACTTCTGGTTGGAGTTTAACGGAGCAAGATCCTTTTAATAATGTGGCACGCACTTGCATTGAAGCGCTGGCGGCGGCATTGGGTGGAACGCAATCTTTACATACGAATTCGCTGGATGAAGCCATCGCCCTGCCGACAGATTTTTCTGCTAAAATTGCCCGCGATACGCAGATTTATTTGCAAAAGGAAACCGACATTACGAAAGCAATTGACCCTTGGGGTGGCTCGTATTATGTGGAATATTTGACAGATCAACTCGCCAAACGCGCGTGGACATTGATGCAGGAGGTGGAAGAACTCGGCGGCATGGCAAAAGCGATTGAAGAGGGCTTGCCGAAAATGCGCATCGAAGAAGCCGCCGCCCGCAAGCAGGCGCGTATCGATAGTGGCAAGGATCAAATCGTGGGTGTCAATGTTTTCCAGGTGGACGAAGAAACGACCATCGATATTTTGGATGTGGACAATGCCGCCGTGCGCGAATCGCAAATCCGCCGCATCAACGAAGTGAAAGCCAAACGCGACGAAGCCGCCGTGCAGCAGGCTTTGGAAAACTTATATGAAGCTTCTAAATCGGGCGAAGGAAATTTACTTGACCTTGCCGTCCAAGCTGCTCGAGTTCGTGCTACCTTGGGTGAAATTTCTTACGCCATGGAGCGCGTATTTGGTCGCTTTACGGCTACCACCCGCACTATTTCAGGCGTTTACGCTTCAGAATCTAAAATAGATGGTGACTTCCAGGCTGCGCAAGACCTTGCTGATAAATTTGCAGAACTCGACGGTCGCCGTCCGCGCATCATGGTCGCCAAATTGGGTCAAGACGGGCACGACCGCGGCGCGAAGGTCATCGCCACCAGCTTTGCCGATCTTGGTTTTGATGTGGACATGGGTCCGCTCTTCCAAACGCCCGCCGAAGCTGCGCGCCAGGCTGCGGAGAACGACGTGCACATCCTGGGCATCTCCTCGCTCGCGGCGGGTCACAAAACTTTGGTGCCGCAAACCATTGAGGAACTGAAAAAACTCGGTCGGGCGGATATTCTCGTCATCGTCGGCGGCGTGATTCCGGCGCAAGATTATGACTTTTTGTATGCGCACGGCGTGGCGGGGGTTTTTGGTCCAGGTACAAAAATTGCGAAAGCGGCGAAGCAGATATTGGAGGTGTTGATTGAGGGGGTGGAGGTGTGAGTATCAATCCGTCATCTCATGCCATTGCCACACCTCCACCGGCAGCATACCTTTTTGTTGTAAATACTCAAAAACAGGCTGAAACGCTTGATGATTTCCAGCAATGTTTGAAAAACAGGCGATTAAGATACCCTCTTTTGGAATGCGGATAACCAGATTGGAAAAGCCACAGGTAGAACCAGAATGAAATAATATTTTACCAACCTCAGGGTGTTCCTGATAAAACCAGCCCATGCTATAATAACCTGCGCCATCAGGCAGCGGTGTGCGCGTTTGTTCCAGTGCATAGTTGAGGTCAAATAAAGTATTATTTAATAATGCATCATGCCATTTTTTATAATCATTTAGCGAGGTGTAAATACCGCCGTCGCCTTTGGTGGCGCTGGTGAGACTCTGATCAGAAGGAATCAATTGTTTTTGGTCATTATACGCAAAGCCATAGGCGCGATTTTTGATATTTGTAGTAAATTCATAAACAATAGTTTGTTTCATTTTTAATAGCTGAAAAATCTCATGCTTTAGAAAATTAGCAAAAGATTGCCCGGAAGCTTTTTCCACAATCAACGCCAATAAGCAATAGCCGCTATTGCTATAACGATAAGCAGTGCCCGGTGTAAAATAAGTTTTATTAATATTTTTAATCAAATTCATTACATCGACATCAGAAAGCTGTGTTTGCAAAGTATCCGGTATCATGGATTCATAATCCCAAATACCCGAAGAATGGGTTAGTAAATGTTGGATGGTAATCGTTTTTCCGACGGATGTAAAATCTGGAAAGAATTTTATGATATGATCATTCAAAGTAAGTTTGCCTTGCTTTTCCAGCAACACAATGGCAGCGGCAGTAAATTGTTTGGATACAGAAGCCATGCGGAAATTGCTGCGGGACGTCAGTTTTTTCTTCTTATTCAAATCAGCCAAACCGATGGCATTATTATAAATAATTTTATTTTGCTGCATAATTAATAATGCACCACCGGGTTGATCCGCTTTAAAAGCTTGATACATAAGGCTATCCAGCTCGTGCTGGAGCGGTTGACTAAAGAGTGAAAGTGGCAAAGCAAATAGGATTAAAGTGTTTTTCATCCGCCAAAGTTATTTATTTTATTGATTTTTATTACTTTGATGCGCTTTTTGGAGCAGGCTTATTATAATAATTTAAACTCCTTTATAAAATGGTAACCCAACTGATTAAACAAATAATACTTTTTATACTTTTCGTATTCACAATCAATTTTTTACACGCACAAACCCGCCCTACGCTCCTTGGCGAACCACTGGATGTGAGCAAGGATTTTCGGGATTATGCGAATACTTATTTTTTTGCAGATAGCTTGACTTCGTTTGATCCTGCGACGGGACAAGGCACGATTCAATGGTTGCGGCATCAGCCCTTTCCAGCGCATGCCTTTGATAATACGCAATTTGGTTTTCGGCGCGTGCCGAATAATGAATTTCCGAGTATTGAATATGCCGAAAATCCGGTGTTGCCGTTTTCCGTGGAATTTGTATCGCCGCGCACGGTGCGGATTCGGGCTCACACGGCGCCTCCTATCACGCCGATGGCGCCTTCTTTAATGTTGGTAAAAGAACCGAGTAAAGATAACTCCTGGAAATATAATATAGAAAATGGAAAACATGTGTATCGCAGTGCTTTTGGGTCGGTTACGATTACTACGAAGCCCTGGAAAATAGAATTTCGGGATGTAAATGGAAAATTATTAACGCATACCCGGCACCAATCAGACAATCGCTCGTATGTGCCGAATCTGCCATTTTCCTTTATCCGGCGGGCATCGGATTATTCTCGCAGCGTGGACGCGGTTTTTTCTATATTTCCGGATGAAAAATTTTATGGTTGCGGTGAATCATTTACTAAACTAAATAAATACGGTCAAAAAGTTATACTCTTTACTGATGACGCGAACGGTGTGGAGACGGCGGATATGTACAAACCGATTCCGTTTTTTATGAGCAGTCGCGGGTATGGCATGTTCATGCACACATCAACACCGATTACTTGTGATTTTGGCAATACGTATGGAGAATCAAATCAGCTGTTTATAGGTGATGAAATGCTAGATTTGTTTGTTTTTCTGGGTGACCCAAAAGATATTTTGAATGAATATACAAATCTGACCGGCAAGGCTGCGATGCCGCCGCTGTGGTCCTTCGGGCTTTGGATGAGCCGCATTACGTATTTTTCAGAAGCCGATGGACGGAATGTAGCGGCGAAATTAAGACAAAATAGAATTCCTTCTGATGTATTACACTTTGATACAGGATGGTTTGAGACGGATTGGCGCTGCGATTATCAATTTTCTGAATCTCGTTTTTCCGATCCAAAAGATATGATATCCGATTTAAAAGAAATGGGATTGCGCACTTGTTTGTGGCAATTGCCGTATTTCGTTCCAAAAAATGAATTATTCCAAGAGATTGTGAGTCAAGGACTTGCGGTAAAAAATGATAAAGGAACGCTGCCTTATGAAGATGCCGTGCTGGATTTTACCAATCCTGCCACTATTACATGGTATGAAAATAAAATTGCCGGCTTATTAAATCTGGGCGTCAGCGCTATAAAAGTGGACTTTGGCGAAGCAGCGCCATTATATGGGGTATATCATAACGGCAGAACGGGATTTTATGAGCATAATTTATACTCATTGCGATATAATAAAGTAGTAGCGGATTTGACTAAAAAAATTACCGGCGACCATATCATTTGGGCGCGTAGCACCTGGGCGGGCAGTCAGCGTTATCCTCTGCATTGGGGCGGCGATGCGGAAACGAGTGACATGGGCATGGAAGCGCAGTTGCGCGGTGGCTTGTCGATTGGGCTGTCGGGATTTTCATTCTGGAGCCATGATGTAGGCGGCTTTACGCGAACCACGCCGGAAGAATTGTATCGTCGCTGGTTGCCGATGGGTGTGCTCACTTCGCACACGCGCTGTCACGGGCAAGCGCCGAAAGAGCCTTGGGAATACGGGGAAAATTTTCAAAATTATTTCCGCAAAGTGGTGGAAATGAAGTACCGTTTGATGCCTTATATATATGCACAAGCCAAAGATTGCAGCGAAAAAGGCTTGCCGATGCTGCGGGCGCTGTTTGTAGAGTTTCCGAATGATCCAGGTTCTTGGAATGTAGATAATGAGTATATGTTTGGTTCGGATATTTTGGTTGCGCCGATTTTTGAAACGGGAACAAAACAACGTAATGTTTATGTGCCACCTGGACAATGGATTGATTATCAATCTGGTAAAACGTATAATAATGGATGGCATACCATTGAAATAGGAGAAATGGAAGTGATTATGCTGGTGCGTAGCGGCGCAATTTTACCTCAGATAAAATTGGCACAATCCACGCAGGATATGGATTGGTCGAATATGGAATTGGTCGTTTTTGGTGACAATACGCAGGCAAATGGGAAAATCTGTTTACCCACTGACGATATTTTACATAATATCAATGTAATAAAAAAAGGAAAAACCTACGCGCTTAGCCAAGACCCAATGGCAGGAAGTATCCAATGGACAATAAAAGCATTTGCGAAGTAAAAGATGCAAAATGCTGGAGTTTCTAAAGGCATCCGAAGTTTTCGAAAACTTCGGATGCCTTGTTTTTAGTACAGTTATCAAATCCAGATTTATACAATAAATTGGGAATAATTCTTAAAAACTGACAAATATTTGGTACATTGTGCCTTTAAGGTTTGAAAAATTATGTATTTGGCAGATTTGAATAAGTTTTTGTCAAAAATGGATAATTCAATCATTTCAAAACCTTCTATCTTTCGTCAATTTTTAAAGAGTACTTTGAACGGTTTTTTTTGACCAAAATCAGTATTCATAAACTCTTTATAAAAGATATTTTTTTCTATTGTCATCAAACTATAATAAATGTCATCAAGCGAAAATAAGACCGCTAACAAAATAATGATATGCTTCCCCGGCTTTGATTTTTCATAAGCAAAACCGATTATACTCCGTTATTTTCTTTTTCGATGTTAATGCCTAACCAAATATTCTTAAACCAAAAGGGACTAAGACCTTTAGCATTTTTTATTTTAACTAACTAAACTTTTGAATGTATGAATCTAAAATCCTACCTTCTGCCTAAATGCATGGTTGCTTTGTGGTTGTGATGTCAAATGTATGAAGGCAGTTCATTGAAATAATGGATAAAAATTTTCAAGAGGAACCATTGGTAAATAAGTTTCTTAGAAAATTTGGTAGTTCTGCGATGAAGCCGAGCAATTTTAGATCGAATAAGGGTG
>JANRME010000163.1:0-46207 GCA_033761835.1 Saprospiraceae bacterium | reverse complement strand
GCCCAAGGCATCTGTCAATCTTTTCCCTTCAGAATCAGGTACTGTCTGAAAATATGCCGATTCACTTCCATCAAAATAGCCTTTTTCAAAGGTCTGTTCATTTTTGGAATAGCCAGAACTATCCTTTTCGGTATTGTTGGTAGCTGTTCCTTGAGGCACGAGGCTAAACCCTTTTGAGAAGCGATGATTTTCAATCATATTTTCTACCAAAAGGGCGGATTCTTCTGGGGTGGCGGAAGCCAATATTCCCATTACCAGTACGCGATCTATTTGATTGTTGTTGAAAAATGAGGGCGCCAAGTCAATTTTCAATCCCAAACCGATCTCTACCGCTTTTTCAAAATTGCTGATCCAAGCAAAATCTTCATCCAATTCAATTTTTTCATCGGTCTTTTTAAAGGCTTCTTCTGCACGGAAAGGATCGGGGCCCATAAAAACGGTATCCGGTATGAGGTTGCCAATTTGAGTCTTGACTTCTTGATCACCTTTGTAAAGTATTACGGCGAAGCAATCAGGTAATAATTGCGTGCGAGGAGCCAGCGTCCAGGAATGGGTTTTTGTATCGGATTTTGCTGGAAATTGCAAAGCTTCTTCAGCAATCGTAAGGTTTGGCGACCAGTTACTTGGTTTAGTTTGCTTAGCAATCCAAAGCGAACGTTGCGCACCCGATGTATTCAGAAGATATTGCCAGGCTTGTTGTTTGGCTTGCTCGCGCTCATTTTCAGCGCCTCGATTTGCACTCAAAAGCGCTTTCCAATATTTTTTACCATTTTCATATTCCTCATCAGTGAGCAGCGCTTCATGCGAGTGAATATGAATATCATCGGGATAAATACGTATCCAAAGTTGTTGCTGTGTGCCAACATTTACAAATCTTGTCTCCAAACGAACCGGCAAAAAGAGAATCGGATAGTCGGCACTGAGGTTTTTTACCAAATTCTTGGTAGAATCTAATTGGTACAATGCGCCGATGCTTGTTGATAGAGTGGTTCGTGCAGTTTCATAAGCATTGGTAACGCCGGACAATTGCTCGCGTACCGAGGCGTAGGAGGTAGGATTCTGCGTTTTTTGAATGTTCAATTTAGCAAGATACAGGCTGTGTTCAGCTTCCCGAAGCTTGTCGCGGGCAGCCTTTATCTGATGTATTTGATCGCTAAAATTGGGCATAATATTATTATTTTTTACAGCTAAGAAGCTGTTATAGGTTTAAAGCTAACTTAATATGCTGGCGCAGAGTAATCATTTGTTCATCAGGAGCATTCACATCCAAAATTTCATTGTCGAGCATTTCTCTGGAATGAACCGCAACCATCACGGGTCGCTGAATCAAAATAGTTGCCATATCAGCAGCGCTACGCCCCCACTGACCTTCTGCTGCGCGCGCCCCACCATTTGGGAATTGAACTGCGGGATTTACTGTATTGACGGGGGTATTGACTTTTCTGATAAAATCAACCGATATAGCAAAATTCTCCCAGGATAAATCATTCCAGGTTAGCTCATCCGGCTTATTTTGATTAAAAGTAATATCCATGCCAAAACGAGGCTCGCCCGGCACTTCTGCAATAATAAAAAACCATCCAGCCCGCAATCCATCTGATAGAATTGGGTCATCCGCATCTGCGAAACCAGGAGAGGCGACGGCCCCAGCTGCTTGTTCTATGGTCAGATCGAAGCCCAATAATTTTATATCGGGCAACAATTCTGCTTGATAAAGAGGGAAAAGCACTTTCTTTTTGAATTCGTCGCCATCCAAGTTTTCGTCGATTACTTTTTTGCCATCCTTTATTTCTGCTTTTTGAGCATAAATCACTGTATTGGGAAATTTTTTCAACAAATCTCCTCGTACCACAAATACCAACTGCTCGGCATCTCCCTGCGCATCGCGGGCATTGTGCGCACCTAGCAAACTATTGGACGCCCATTTGTCGATAGGCTTGATATCTTTCAGTGCTTCAGCATCGGCTGGAGCTGTATTGGGTGTTACAAATCCTTTCACATCCCAAAATTGACGGAAATAACTGCCTCGCATATCGGTAGGGTACTCTCTCCAAAGCAATTCCCGTCCCATTTCAAAATTAAGCCCGACCAGGTAGGATTCAATAAACTTTTGATTGGTGCGTAACAAAGACAAAGTATTGGGCGGAATCAATCCCAGATTGGGCAGCAACAACTCGCTATCGATATCAACGAGGTATTTATAAGTGGATTCCGGAAAATCAGGATAGACCATCGCAGGCAAAAAATCTTCATCAGGAACAAATTTGGTATTACTGGGCCATTTGACGCGCGCATCACTTAATCTTTTATACGCTTTTGCCGGAGTGATAAAATCAATAATACTAGAATAACTTCTATCAATATCAAGCCCCAAAAAGATGCTTAAAGGTTGACTAAAAGCATACCTGTCATTATTATCAGCAAAGGCTTGTGCAAAATTGGTAATTTCTCTTGATGCAAAGTTCGATGTTCGTGGCGTTATGCCTCCAGGAAGTCCGGTACTTCCAGGTACGACGCCTCCTCCAATGGGGAGTTCTATATTGGGCAATCCGATATCTCCTGGGATCGTTCCTCCGCTAATGATAATCTGGATAATATTGTCATTGAAAGCAGTATTCCATACACTGATATTAGGAAACCCGCCTTGAAAAGATGGAACATTATAAATGAAATTCAACTCCAGATTGGATTGTAAGCTCCATACCGTTATTTCCTCGATAGATAAAGGCGCGGCAAAATTACTGATGTCTGATACTACCTGCAAAGGTGCATAATTGATAACTGGCGCTGCCGAAATTCCTTCAGCGTTATTAATACTGCTGACCAAGGCATTAAATTGGAATTTTGGTGTTTCCCCTTCTTCTATATTGATATTGCTGCCAAGATTTTTTATCAGCGAACTTTTATTCCTGGTTATCTTTCGAAATTCCGGTTTAAATACAGCATCAGGAATAGCGCTGTTTCGGATTGTATTTTTTACAGTGCCAGGGTCATTTGGTGCTCTTTCTCTTAGAATATTGGACTGCAAAGCTGGTACTCTACTTGAAAGGCTGTAAGTAGTAGCCAGCAGCGTTTCTTTGGGTAGCGACACAACATTCTTTCTGAAAAGGCTATGAGAAACTTTGGCAAGAAACTGGGTATAACCCATTTTCTTATTTGCCTCCAGGATTTTATTCAACTGTTTCCAGGCAGCAGCCATGAGCCTTTCCTGATTCTCCTGAATTACCCGTACCCCAAAACCCGCTGGTATGCGGGAGCGCGGATCACGGTTCAGATCATTGTACCAATTAGTGGAAGTACGATCAAATTTCGGAATTCTTCGATTACCCGGCGCTGCGGGGTCTTTGCGTATCGCATGGTACATCCCATAAAATGGAACCGTTACATAAGGATCTTCCTCATGATTTTCTACTTGCAATTGATTCAGATTGACTAATTTTTCCAATTCCTGTAAAAAAGGCTGATTCACATTGACAGGAAATAGCGTAGGTACTGCAGTGGGCGCTTTTAAAGCACCTTCTAACTGAATAATCAAAGGATCCGTGGCTGGTACCTCGATGGGAGCATCTGCGCGCACAAATCCTGGACGCGAGCAATCTACCGGACGCTGTCCGATTCGCTTATCCATCACCCTGGGTTCTAATAACTTGACTAAGTATTCAAAATCAAAGTTTTGTCCGGTACGGAAATTCCATCGATAATAAATCGGAAATTCGTTTTCTGCATTGGGCCACGATGATTGCTGCGCTTTTACCCCCTGTGGAGATATTCCTAAACCCGCAAGCCTTCCTGTTTCATAAGCAGGCACCAAAAACGCATGGTACATAACATTAGGCTCCAACTTGCGTGGGCATAATATTCGACTGTAAAGTCCATCCGGGTCTGTTTTCGCGTCCTCTTCCAATGAGTCAACAAACTGATCGAGTGCATCTTGCTCAAACTGAAGATTGGTATGCGTATGCGCCCACAAGTGTAGCTCATCGTGAGGCGGCAAGGTTTCTGTTTTTAATACCTTAATAGCAGGCAAAGGCTTTTGGCGCTGTGTTTCTTCAAACTCGCCTTCTTTCAATACAAAAAGAGCAATCCATGGGCGCAAAGACAAGTTTCCTGACCCTGTAGCACTCGCAGGTGTATAACGCCAGGGAAAATCTTCGTCATAAAATTCGATGTAGGGCAACAGATTCGGTTCAAAATCAGAGATCTCGGACAAAGGCTCCGTACGAATAATCATTTCTTGCTTAATGCCTACAATATCGCCAGGACCTAACATAATAAAACTCTGACTTACAGGAGCATCATTGTTTATTTTTACATTCACTTGTATGGAAGCTCGCTCTATTGCATCACCAGGCGTAACTCCAAGTGTATCCACTTCATTAATATTGGCAGAGATGCCTCTGCGTGTCCAGGATAAAAATTGATATTTGCCAAAGCTCATATCTTGCTATTTTTCTTATTCAGTTAATTCAAAACTTTCGACTACTTGAATACTGGTAGCTAATTCCGGTTCTGCGGCAAGAATTTCATTGTATTTTGCAAAGGCTTCCGCTTGACTGCCTACTCTGAATCCAGGTATATATTCTTTCAAATCTGCTGTGTTCGCTAAGGTGTACTCTACGCCATTTACATTGACTTCTTCAGGCCGATTTAGCGGATTTGCACTTGCATTTTTCCAAGAAAGTATCGACTGAGAAACAGCAGCTGATCTGCTCAAATACAAAAACCCATTGGTATTCAATTTATTAGAGCTTTTTTCTTTGGGTTTATCATCGCTGGTATAATCAAGTTCATAATCCAGTTCGGTTGCGTTTAGACCTGTCGAAACCGTTTTCAGCGTGCCGCTGTCCATCATTTTAAAGCCACCGTCCATTTTTTCAAAGGACTTACGTGACAGTTTCTGACTGTCGCTCAATTTGGTAAAATTGCCAGGCGCAAAAAGCTCTTTTTCTGCATTATAAGCCGCACCTGAAATAGCAGGGTTATCAATACCAACACTCACTCTGGTAATCGAAAAAAGATCGACATCTTTCGGCTTTCGTTCACCGTATTTTTCAATTTTATAATTCAATGGGAGTGTCTGTTGGCTAAAGACCAATTCGCCGAAGGGATGTATAATAATTAAAGAAGTCTCTGCCTCATCCAATTGTCTCAAGGTCACATACTGGTGATTATTAGCAGGAGTCAACACCTTCCAGTTTCGTTTGTCCTGCATTTCTTTGAGCATTAAGGAGCGTAAGTCTTCGGTTGCCGTGTTGATAGCAGGCGGTGGATCGCCCCAGGTAGCACTGAACCCGATTGTAACATCGAAGAATAGTAAAGAAAATGAAACCTCCCCCTCCACATGCCAAGGAGTAGGGCCTTCCAATCTTCCATGGAAACGTATGCCAAACAACACATTCGATCCTCGTCGAATGGCTAAAGTTGCTTCTAAAGTGATAATAAAGCGGAAAGGATTGAAAATAAACAAAGCATCGAAAGCAAGCAATCCATAAAGATTGAAGCCCATCGGGCCATTGGCCAGCAATTCTGCTTTAGCGCCAAATTGTACAGTATTGGAGGTGACTGCAAAATAACATTCAATGCCCAAACGAGGGTTCCCTCTCAGCAGGCTAATTCCGATTCGATCCATATCTCGGAAAGCACCAGGTAATGTTGGAACGTTTGGATAATCTTTAAAATCAGGATGGAAGCCACCAATACTAATTGCAAACAAGGTCTGTTCGCCCCAACCTACAACAAATGCCAAACTTCCAGTGAGTGGGAAACCAACTAAATGTGATTCGAACAATCGTGCTTCGAAGTAAATAAATTGATTTTCAAAATCAATGACACCCAAGAAGTTGATTTGAATTTTCAGTAGCGCAGCTCGTTCTTCGGGGAGTACTATTTTAACGACACCAAGAATAATAATTTTCGGATCGGGTAATTCCAAGATAATTCCCAATTCAACAGTAATCAGCGAAGGCGTACCCCAGCCAAATTTCGCCATCAAACCTACCAAAAACACATCTTCTTCGATTGGGAAAATCTCTCGTAAGTCGCTGATAATCCGATAAATATTACCAATTACATCTTCTGGGAACAAAATGCTTTTGATTGCATTGGTGCGCAGTCCAACGCGTAAAGCTTCTACATTGGCGGTGCGATTCAGCCCTAGCAACCCTCCGACACCATTGAGCGTAAAGCCTAACCCCAGTTGAATCGGCGTAAATTCAGCAGTGATAATGATAATCATCGAAAATCCTTCCGATCCATCTGGCATTTTGGTATTGATGATGCCTACTGCCTTTAGCGCAAAGAGGTTTTTGAAATCAAGCTCAAGTGCACCAAAATATTCACCTTTTTCGTCATCCAAAGAAAGGAATCCGCCCCCCGTCACTGGCCCTGCATTCACACGCACGCCAGCACCGGTAGGCGGTTTTATTTTTAGGCCAATGTCATAGCCGCCTAAGCCGCCGCTATCATTGCGTTTTTCAAGGGAGGTAACTGCTCCAAGCCGGTTAACGGTCAATAGCAGTGGTGGGCCAAACTTGAGCCAAAAATCAAGCGAAAGCTCCAGATCAAGGGTATCAAAATCACCTTCGACGCCTGCTTTCATATACAAATACTCAAAACCAACGACGCCTGCGATATCCTTGTGAATGGGAATTCTAAAATTGATGGCATTCAGTAATCTTTTTGCAATTTCGCTTGCTACATCTCTTTCTCTGCTGCCTTCACCGGTATCTGATTCTGGTACTTCTGCACCAATGCTGCCGCTTCCGTCCACAAAAAAATTGCGTTTTAAAGAATAGCCAACACCTATTGGAATTTTTTCATCTATTTTTCCAGGCAGGAACATGTAGGGAAACCCTGTGAGGTTGCCTTTATCAAACTCCACCAGTATTTTGGTAAAAAACTTCAGCTCAAAATCATCAGGCTTTACCCCAAAGCCAAATTTGTACGTTTCAATACCAAATTTAAAAACAGGTCTATCCAGCAATGTCCATTTATTGTCGCTTCCGAGATTATGTTCAAATGCGATGGAGAATTTATTCTTTCCTTCCGAAAGTTCTGCTTCTGCGCCTTCTCCAATTCTGAAAAAGCCGCTCGCGTCCAGTTCAAACAAGAGTTTGAGCTTTCCGTCAGCATCTAAAGGTATCGGCTGTTTGAACTTTCCAGTCAAATCAATGGCAATCGCTATTCCGCCTTGGTCTTTAGGCACAAAAACCAATGTATTAAAAGCCTTTCCTTCTCCTTCTTTGATTAATGGAAATCCGACTGAATAAGTGAATGCGCGATCTGTAATTTGGTCGCCATTAGGCGTTGTTGAGGAAGCAAAACCTTCGTAGCCATAGCCGGATCGAATTTCAATTTCGTCCGTGACATTATATTTGCGGAGCAAATAATCGACGCCGAATAATAGCAGTGAAAACAAGAAAAATAAAGAATCGGATACCTGTTTTGCATCTTCTTCTGTCTGGAAGTTTTTTAAACCATTGCCAACGCGTTTGAAATATCCAAAAACAATATCTTTGAAAAAACTGATAGATCCGCCTTCTGCTGCGGTCGCAGAGTCAATTACATTAAGTAGTTGAATGGCGCTATGAAAACCTGGGGCGCGCCGACGTATATAGTCGAGGGTAAGCAAATTAAGCAATGCTGTCAGAATCTCAGAGGACGTGCGTTCGCCATCGCCTTCTTCTGCGCTTTTTGCACTTTCAATAAATCCTTCGAGTCCGGCCATCAGTTGTGTTAAATCCGCCAATGCACTTGCCAAAGCAAATGCCTCATCCTGCTGCGACTGTCCATTAATGTAGTCTTCCAAGCTGGACGTACCCGGGAGCGAAGGCCCATCTGCGGCGCGAGATGAATCCAAGCCCAATGATTCCAGTAGCTCCGCCCTGGCTTGCGAGTCACTTAATGCCGTAAGTAGTGGCTTTAGTAATTCGTAAAAAAAGTTGAGCAACTGTCGAAAAATATATAAATCGCCGTTGTTGTTTCCTTCTGCCATTTTGGAAATCTTTGTGAAGCTATGAAAAGAGCGATAACTTAAAGTAAGGGAGCGTCCAGTTCAGTATCAGTGGCATCGAGCGGAATCACGTGTACGATTCTGGCTTTCGGATTTTTTTCTTCATCAGTATTAGGGTCAATCTCTGGCTGCATATAAAATTCATGTTTCAGTATAAGTTTGCTGCTATTGGCTGGGTCGGCTTCTACTTTGATCAGAGTTACGTGCGCAGGCCACATGAGGCGACGACCTACTCTTTCTTCAAAAAATTGCTGGTGGCGTTTTACAATTTTTTTGTATCCATCTTTTAAAGAATTAGGATCAGCCAAATTAATGTCCATACTTAGCGGGTCATGTTCTGGTGCATTTTGGTCGCTGACAACGGAAATTCTCCATCTGAAATCTGGCGGCTCACTCACAGTAGCACCAGGATCCCAACCGGCCAAAGGCACTACGGCAGGATTTTTTCTCAAACGCGTACGATTTCTAGCACTTATATTTCCAGTAGTTGAAAGATTTTTATTGTTCCAACCGACCTTTTCTAAGCGCCCATCAAAACCGGCAAGCAATTTTTGTACAAAACCGGATTTAAAAATTTCAATATTTTCGAGCCACATATTTTTCAACGAACTGGAAGTCAGTTGCATGATTCTGGAAGTGGGCGTTGAAGAATTATCTTTCCAATAATCCATCACCGAAGAAAAGCCATAGTGTACATCGCCGGATAGCAAAATAACTTTTTTGTAAGTGTTCAAGCGCGCCAAGAACCGCTCGAAAGCTGCCACATTGAAACCCCAGGCTTCGTAATCAAATTTCAGCAATCCACCGATAATGCCAGGGTTATCAGTGGAAGAAGAAGACAAACCAAAGACAGCAGCGGCAGCGGGCTGAATCAATTCTTCAAAACTCGATAAACCCAGTACAGGCGCGGGTGACACTACAATCGTAAAAGGCGTATTGCCACCAGGTATCGTATTAGGCGTCTGTTGCAATAGGGAGGCTGCACTAATAAGACCCGGAGGCGTATTCAGGCTTTCGTATTCTCTTTGGGTGCGTGTGTCGAGTACATAAGTACGGGTAGGTCCAGCAGGCACATCGTAGTACCATTTGATGGGAGAAGGATTGGATCCCATACCCAAAAGGTTTTCTATGGGTTCAATCACTTGCGCACGGATATTACTTAAATCCGAATTATCAGCGACGCGACGAGCATATTCTTTAATAAGCCTTATGAAACGTGTTTTCGGTGTTTGTTGTGCTTCTGGAATTTCGCCACCTACTTCTTCAAATTCTTGAGGAATATATTCGGCAGGAGTATTGCCCCAATCCTGGAAAATAGCATACGCCATGAGTCCATTTCGTATCACATCGCGCCCCAAAGGCTTTGAAAGTACCAGATTTTTCCAGCGTTGTGTGATATTCCAATCATCGGTTATTTCATGGTCATCAAAAATCATATAAGTTGGTACATTCGCCAATACCCGACTGACCTGAGGCAATTTGTCATAAAAATTGACCAGCGCTTGTATTTCTTTTTTTAATTCAAATTTTGTTTTTTTCTTCCATTCATTGAGTTTATCATCATCAGCATCCGCACCAAAAATGCCATTTAATTCCTCATTAAAAACGAGGTCTTTAGCAGCCGCACTAATTCCTCTGATGTTTTGTATAAGGTTCGGATCACTTTCTAAAAAAGCATTTGCCCAGTTTTCGATCTTGGTTTTAGCATCGTCCTTCTTGTCTTCAGAAAAGTCTTTTGAAATTTCTGCAATTTTCTGTCGAAAGGTATTGTTCCAGGAGCGAAGATTCCAATAATTAAGGTACAAGCCGCAGAATTCTTGGAAAGAGATCAAATGAGAACTGGCTGCGTCACTGGTAAAACTTGCAAATTTATTGAGTAGATATTGCCGCATCAGCACCGGCAACTCGCTCGTAGCCGCCCTAAGTTCTATTGTGTCACCATTCGTTTTCGTGATTTTTACTTTTTCCGCCCCGTGTTCTTCCACCAGTTTTTCATTATCGCCAATAATTCCGGCATAATGCAATGCTATGGCAGGCACTTCGTCGGCGTATATTTGATCTCCGGTGAGGTATAGCTGCTGAGGGCGAGTATTCTCAGTACTATCTGCTGCTACGCTCAAGCTTTTTTTGATAATTCCATCCAGTGCGACAAGTCCATCTTTGCCTATTCCGTGCATTTTTCGGCAAGAGCCTTGGGCTATAATTAATTTTTTAGGATCATCGGAAGGCAACACAAAGGTAGGCAGTCTATTTTCGCCGTATCCGAGGGGTACATTCGGAATCTCGCCAGCAGTATTGGGTTCTACCTTCTTCAGGAATCCTTCTGTTCGCAGATCAAGAGAAGTAGGGGAGTCATTAAACTCTTCAAATACAATATTATAACTATAAACTTTGCCTGGCTTAAATTGGTCAAGTTGCGATTGTATCTTAGCTGTAATCACTGTCAGGTACAAGCGTTTGCCAAATCGAACCATTTGGGCAATATTAGTGGAGGTAGGAATTGTAGTAAAGTCCGTTCCGACTAACCCTTCTGCCCCGTTGCGATTATCGCTGGTCACATTGTCCTTGTCATAAATTTGAAGCTTGACCCGTGCGAAGTAATCGCCCGATAAACACAACCAAACAGAAATCTTGTCTTTTTCTACTCTTCTAAGAATAGGACCGGCGAGGATTTTGGGTAATGGCATTTTTTGGGCATTAGGCGTAAAAAATTTGGGTTATTCGGCAAACACAAAATACGGTAATTCAAAAGTCCAGCTATTTGGAAAAGAAGTAGTTTTGCATCATCACGCGTTTATAAAATAATTAGTCGAGCAGTTTTATCCAAATAAATACCTATGGCACAGTCAATTGTCGAATTTTAATGCCACTTAATACTGCTTGATTACTTAATTTTATGCTTTAAATTTAAAAACAATATATTATTTTTCAAAATTATTTTTTCGAAAACCCCCTGTAAATTGCTTTTATTAATTAGTCGAGCAGTTTTATCTCGCCCGAAAGGGATCACTATTTGAAAAGGATGGCATAGTCAATGATCGAAAGCAATACAATTGATAATCAGATCTTTACAAAGAGGTCTTGAATAGTTTAAATATGTTCGATTACTTAAGTACGCGGCTAAATTATTGTAAAACAATTCGTTTGGTGAATATTCCTTTTTCTGTATTAATTTTGACGAGATAAATACCTGGATTAAGTTGCGCTGTAGATATTTCTGCGCGTTGGGATTGGTTGAATATAGACTGGTTCTTCACGCGACGGCCTTGTGCATCAAAGATTTCTACATAATGCCCTTGTAAGCTATGTAGGTCAATGTATATTTGGTGGCTTGCTGGATTCGGGAAAACCTCAATACTACGCTCGGCTAAACTTCGATTCGTACGAGCCAGAATATCATTAATCAAAAGGATGGTATCACCATCTGGGTCGCGCTTGAATCGCAATTCATCTCCATTGGCATTGAGCAGTTTTAGCGGCTCCAGCGCTCCGTTGAATGGCACTTCCTCGATTTCTCGACTGCCTATGATGTCGCTCACTGTAATAAACTTAACCGTTCCAATCTTGCCAAAACCGCTCACATTTTTCCCGTCCACTCTGCTGATTGCTATATTAAGTCGTCCTTTATCAGAGGCTTGCGTCTTGCTGGAAATCGAAATTTCGGCAGCTGAACCTAAAAATGACTGGGCATTATAAGAAAATAGAGTAGAATCGGCTATCACCAAATCAGCATCAAAAACGATATCAAAAGTAGTAGCGTAAATATTGGAAGCAGGGCCACTTTCATCGCCAATAAAAATATCAGCGGTGAATTCGTATTTTTGATTATCAACGATGTAAACCTTATCAGTAGTGAATTTCAGATAGATCAAAGGCTCTCCACCCTGCGCGAACGTGCGAAGCGAAAGTGAAAAAATGAAAATAATCCCCGCAATGAGTGATATATAGAAACGCATTCTTTGAGCCTTAGGATTCTGATTAGATGCTACAAAATTGAACAATTTTCGCTACAATAGAAAAAACATAATTCTAAATTTGTTCTGAAAGGTACGACTTTTTTTGTTCAAAAAGCGCCTGTTGCTCAAGTTTTTATTGCAGCTATCTGACATTTTTTGTTTCTCTGTTTAAATTTGGAGCACCGCAAAAAAAAAATTTTGTAAATCGCCATTGACAAAGCTAAAATATGCCGAGCAAAAAGCTTGCGACACTTCTTCACGCCCTTTCGGGGCACGATCTAAATCGATTCAGGAAATTCCTGTCCTCTCCTTATTTTAATGAGCATCAAGAATTAGTAATATTACTTGATTTATTGATTAATGCTTCAGATGAGTCTTTAGAAGATAGCGCTGCACGAAAAAAAGCAATCTGGAAAAAAATTTTTAACAAGAAAGCCTATAATGACGGGTATATGCGGCGCTTGATTTCTGAGTTAATCCGATTATTACTCAGCTTTATGGCTTTGGAGCGCTATCGCAAAAATCCGATTCAGGAGCAACTTCTTTTATTAGATTTATTAAACGAACCAGCATATCAATTACATTTTGCAGGGGTGTTGCGCAATTCAGAAACGCTTCAAGAAAAATCAAATTTTCGGGATAGTTATTTCCATTTTTATCAATATTTGCTTGATGAGCAGCTATATAAATATATTGAAAAATCAGATCGAAACCCGGAAATGCTAAAAAATCTGGAAGACGCCGATTATCATCTTGATTGTTATTATATCACAAAAAAATTGCAACATTATTGCGATGCTTTAGGGTATCGAAATTTTTTGCCAGTGGAGGAGAATATTAATTTGCCACCCGATTTTATGAATTGGCTACAGCAAAGTGCTTATATTAAAGAACCTGCCGTAAAGTCTTATTTTTTGGTCGCTCAGCTTTTTTTGCATCCTGATGAATCATCTTTTTATTATGAATTGAAAAATTTACTAAAAGAAAAAGGTCATTTGTTTCAAATAAATGAATTAAAAGCTATTTACATTCACTTGATTAATTATTGCATTGATATTAAAATAAATAAAGGCTTCACCGATTTTTTTGATGAATTATTTGATATTTATAAAAATATGCTTGCCGAAAACGTGCTTATTGAAAATAATATGATTGACCCGCAACATTATAAATTAATTATTTCTGTCGGATTGCAAGTAAATGAATTTGACTGGGTGAAAGATTTTATTCAAACCTACACCGAAAAACTGCCACCCGAAGAGCAAGCAAATGCGCGCATTTATAACCTTGCCAAGGTGCATTTTCAGCAGCAGGATTATGATAAAGTTATTGAATTATTACGGGAAGTGGAATATGAAAATATTACTTATGCCCTTGGCGGCAAATTAATGTTACTCAAAACATATTATGAACTAAATGAATTCCTCGCGCTCGATTCATTAATCGATAGTTTTAGAATTTATTTACGACGTAACAGGTTCATTTCCAAAGAAGTGCGTCAGCAATATCTCAATGTACTCCGCTTTGTCAAAAAACTTTCAAATACCCATCCTAAAGATCAGGAGGCGATTGCCAAAGTCCGTCAGGAAATTGATGCCTGCAAAGCGTTGGCTGATAAGAATTGGATTTTGCAAAAATTAGAAGACTTGAGTAGTTGATGATCAATATGGCAAGTTTTAAAGTCTTTTTATAGGTGATTTTCATCATTTACTCCCTGTTTTAAGAAAGGTTACATTTGGCACAAATATTTATAAAGTCTTAAAAATGCACACCGAAGGCTCTACCGAAGAAGCGTTGTTGTATTTGTTCCTGGCGGCGGCGATTGGCTCGTTCATTGGCAACCTGAAGTTTCGCGGCAACAGCTTAGGGGTAGCAGCGGTACTATTTGTGGGTTTGGCTATTGGTGCCATTCGACCGGAGGTAAAAATCCCGGATGTAATAAAAATGCTGGGGCTGGCAATCTTTGTTTACAGCATCGGTTTAAGTTCGGGGCCATCATTTTTCAGCTCACTCAAAAGCCGCGGCGTGAGTAATTTGCTACTGGCGGTAACTTTACTTACGATTTTATCGGCTTGTATTGGCTTAGTGTCTTACTTCCTGGGCTTTGATGCCTCTGGCGCGGCGGGTTTGCTGGCCGGCATCACCACCAATACCCCAGCATTAGCAGGGCTTTTAGATGCTATTCAGAAGAATGGCGGCGATAATATAGAAATAATGTCCAACAATGCAGTTGTTGGATATTCCATTTCCTATCCTATGGGCGTACTGGGCTTGATGATCGCCGTAGCGCTTGTCCAGCGAGTTTTTAGAATCAAATATGAAGAGGAATCTCAACATCTCAGTAAAGAATTCCCTACCGGACGGCCTATTCTACATTTGACATTAGAAGTGCAAAACGATGCTGTTGCGGATATGACGATTCGAGATTTAAAGCACCAATATCAGATGAACGTACTGTTCGGACGTTTGCGACGCAACGGTAAGGATACACTTTGCAATTGGGATACGACTTTTGAAATGGGCGACTTGGTCGGCGTTATTGGTGAAGAGGAGGAAGTGGCGCGTGTAGCAGAAATTTTGGGCAAACTCACCGATTTGGATTTGTCGGAAGACCGTTCGGTATTTGACATTCGGCGCATTTTTGTATCCAATCCTGAAATTGCAGGAAAAACGGTCGCTTCGCTTCATTTGAATGAAGAATTTCCTGTTATTCTTACCCGCATCCGCCGCGGCGACGTGGACTCGATGGTTTCTGCTGATACCGTGCTGGAATTGGGTGATCGCGTGCGTATTCTTGCTCGTAAAAAGGATATGAAAGAAATCGCCAGGCTTTTCGGTGATTCCTATGAGCATATTAGTCATATTGATTTGCTTTCTTTTGGTTTGGGAATGGGCTTGGGTATTCTCATCGGCTCGATTGAAATGACCTTGCCAGGCAATATTCTATTCAGCTTAGGCTTTGCCGGCGGGCCATTAGTCGCGGGGCTAATTTTATCTTATCTGCGGCGTTCAGGGCCTATTCTCTGGACGCTGCCCTACTCCGCCAATCTAACCCTTCGTCAAATTGGACTTATGCTCATGCTGGCAGCGATTGGTATCAATTCTGGTGCAACTTTTCTTTCCACCATGCTCAGTCCGGTAGGGCCGCTTATGTTGCTATCTGGTACGATTGTTAGTTTATTTGGTGGTATTCTTATTTTGTTGATCGGGTACAAAATGATGAAAATTCCTTTCGTACTGCTTATAGGAATGGTTAGTCACCATCCCGCGAACTTGGATTTTGCTAATAATCAAGCCCAAAATAAAATTCCGACTTATGGCTATGCGTTGGTTTACCCTTTACTATTGATTGGGAAAATCATTTTTGTACAAATGCTGTGGCAAGTATTGAAATTATTAGGCTAAATAGTAGCTTCCGTATTGTAGTATTTAAATATTGATTAAATACTTTGAACTTGACTTAAAGCATTGGCATTCAACTGAAATTGAACGAATTTTACTACATTTGAAAGCGTAAACAAAAAAACATGATGAAGATGAATGAGGGGTGGCGAACATTTTTTTCAGAGATCGGCGATATGACCCGGTTTGCTAATCGCTTTTTCTATGAAGGCGCGAGACCTCGCTACGAATGGGAGGAATTGCTACGTCAGTGTTACAAAATTGGCAATAAATCTTTACCCTTGGTGGGATTGACGGGCTTTATCTTGGGGTTGGTGTTGACGATCCAACTGCGTCCTAACATGGCTTATTATGGGGTAGAATCAAAACTGCCCGACATGGTTGCCATTGCCATCGTTCGGGAGATTGGACCAGTGCTGACAGCATTGGTTTTCGCGGGAAAAATCAGTTCTAGTATTGGTGCAGAACTCGGCTCTATGCGCGTAACTGAACAAATAGACGCTATGGAAGTGTCGGGTACTAATCCTTTCAAGTATCTTGTGGTGACGCGTATCATCGCCACTACTCTGATGCTCCCCATTCTAACGCTTCTCTCCGATGCGATCTCTTTATACGGGTGTTATTTAGGTGTAAATATCCGCGATATAGTAAGCTTTGGATTATTTTACAGACAAGTATTTGATGCGTTGAGTTTTAGCGATGTGATTCCGGCTTTTATCAAAACCTTCTTTTTTGGCTTTGCCGTCGGTTTGGTAGGATGTTATAAAGGTTATCATTCGCAAAAAGGAACAGAAGGAGTAGGGCGCTCCGCAAATTCTGCGGTTGTAGTATCGTCTTTGCTGATTTTTATACTTGATTTGGTAGCGGTGCAAGTCACAGATATTTTAGGAATAAATTGAATGGCTATGCAAGTAGAAGAAAGTCCAAGCATACTGAAAACAAAGACCGCTTCAGGAGAACCCGTGATTGCGGTGTCGAATGTAAGCATAGCTTTTGGCAACAACCAAGTGTTGAATAATTTCAATCTGATCTTGTACAAAGGTGAAAACCTGGCGGTTTTGGGTAAGTCGGGTTCGGGCAAATCCGTTTTGATCAAATGTATTATCGGGCTTTTAAAACCAGATGAGGGCGATATTAATGTGCTTGGTGAAAATGTAGCCGCACTCGAACAGGAAAGCCTGGATGCTCTGAGGGTAAAGATTGGCTTCCTTTTTCAAAGCAATGCACTATACGATTCTATGACGGTGCGCGAAAATCTTGAGTTTCCACTGAGGCGGCACGGAGTTGATTTGAGTCAGACGGAAATAGATGCATTGGTAATCGAAGCGCTTGAAAATGTAGGGCTGCGGCATACCGTCAATATGATGCCAGTAGAACTTTCAGGCGGGATGCGCAAAAGAATTGCGTTGGCACGAACACTCATCCTGAAACCAGAAATCATTCTTTACGACGAACCCACGACAGGGCTCGACCCCATCACCGGCAAAGAAATCAGCCTGTTGATGGTTGAAATTCAAAAAAAATACAATACTTCCTCCCTCATCATCACCCACGATATGAATTGCGTGCGCCGAACTGCCGATAGGGTCGCCATTCTGCTTGATGGGAGATGCTATGCTGAAGGGATTTTTAAAGACTTGGAACAATCGAAAGATAAAGCGATCAAACAGTTTTTTGAATAACTTTTTTTCATGGCTAAATCAACTTTCAATAACCTCAGATTAGGCGTCTTTGTCGTGTCAGGACTACTTTTTCTCATTGTCATGTTGTACATGATTGGCAAGGATACCAATATGTTTAGCTCTAGTTTTCAATTGAGAACCCATTTTAGGGATGTCAAAGGTTTGCAACCAGGTAATAATGTCCTTTTTGCAGGTAAGCAAATAGGCACGGTCAAAGGAGTGGAAATTTTAAATGATACCACTATTGAAGTGTTATTTTACATTGAAACAAAAAGCAAGGAATTCCTGCGGAAAAACTCTGTTACTTCAATCGGTTCGGATGGCTTGGTGGGCAATCGGGTGTTGAATATCACCCCTGGTACGTCTCCAGATTTGCTCGTCGAAGAAAATGATATTCTACTTGCTCGCGCAATGCCCGATACAGATGAAATGCTGGAAACTTTATATTCGACTAATAACAATATCGCTTTTATTTCCGAAGAATTGAAAAAAACCTTGCTGCGTATCAATGAAAGCAAAGAACTTTGGGGGCTGCTGGGAGAAAGCAATATTTCAGAAGCCTTACAAGCTTCTTTGAATAATATTCATCGCGCTTCCTCAGAGGCTGTGGCGACAGTGGACGACCTGCACTCCATCATCAAAGCGGTGAAAAGAGGAGAAGGCTCCGTTGGCTCGTTGCTCAGCGATACAACCTTGGATGTTAACCTGAACGATGCGATTGAAAAAATTCAATTGCTTGGTGAAAATGCTAATCTTTTGGTGGATGATCTTAACAAAACCGTACTGGATATTCAAACTATTATTGATTCCGGCAAAGGCCCCGTCAATGCACTAATGAAAGACTCCACAATGACGAATAGCATCCATAATAGCCTGATAAATATCGAAAAAAGCACCGCTTCTTTTAATCAAAATATGGAAGCTTTGCGGCAGAATTTTCTGTTTCGAGCTTATTTTAAAAAACTGGAAAAGCAACAAAAAAAGGAAGCGAAAAATAAGAACTAAATTACTTCTGAACGCCATTCATGGATTGATCGCTCTGTTGGCTGCACTCTAAATATTAGGCTTTCCTCGAGATTTATAAAAGGCAGAGTTTTACGATTGCAATATTTTTAATGCTCCACAATTGACAAAAATCAAACCTAAGATTGACCCATATCACCTGCTTAGTGTGAAAAAGTCCCTAACTCTGTAACGTTTTTGTACCCGATCAGAATTGAATTCCTAAAATAAATACTTCTTGTTATGACAAAAGATGTTGCAATTGCTACAAAGTACGTGTACAGCTTCGGCGGCGGTACAGCCGACGGAAACGAAGCGATGAAAAACCTCCTGGGTGGGAAAGGCGCCAATCTTGCCGAAATGGCCGGACATCCCAATTTGATGCTCCCCGTACCGCCTGGCTTTACGGTGACCACCGAGGTGTGTACACATTATTACTCCAATGATCACACTTATCCTAAGACCCTCGAAAAAGAAGTACATTCCGCCTTGACCAAGGTTGAAAAACTAATGGGTAAAAAATTTGGTGATGCGCAAAATCCACTGCTCTTGTCAGTTCGCTCTGGAGCACGTAGATCCATGCCGGGCATGATGGATACCGTATTGAATATTGGTTTAAATGATGAAACGATCAAAGGGCTAATTCAACAAACTGAAAACGAGCGATTTGCTTATGATTCTTATCGCCGTTTGATTATGATGTATGCTGATGTGGTGATGGAAAAAGCTGCAGGTATCGATGCGAAAAACGGTAAAGGCATTCGCAAAATCTTGGATGAAAAATTAGAAGCGGTTAAGCATAAAAATGGATACCTAAGCGATACCGAATTGACGGTGGATGACCTGAAAAAGTTGGTGCCAGTTTTCAAGCAAACAGTAGAAAAAACGTTAGGAAAACCTTTCCCGGAAGACCCAATGGAGCAGCTCTGGGGGGGCATCAGTGCCGTTTTTGCCAGTTGGAATGGTAAGCGGGCTATAGAATATCGTCGTATCGAAAAAATTCCGGATGACTGGGGTACTGCTGTGAACGTGCAGGCGATGGTTTTTGGCAATATGGGCGATGATAGTGCGACCGGTGTTGCTTTTACACGCAACCCAGGTAATGGTGAAAATCATTTTTATGGTGAATTCCTTATCAATGCACAAGGCGAAGATGTGGTAGCCGGTATCCGCACGCCCGCTCCAATCAATGATTATTCTAAAAATGCACAAAGTGATCACCTTGCCACACTGGAATCGCTGATGCCCGATATTTACAAACAATTGGACGATTATCAGAAACGGCTGGAAGTGCATTATAAAGACATGCAGGATATCGAGTTTACCATCGAAAAAGGCAAACTGTATATGCTGCAATGTAGAGTCGGTAAACGCAATGGTATTGCTGCGGTACGCATGGCCACTGAAATGTACAAAGAAGGCTTGATTGATCGGGATACAGCAATTATGCGTGTAGGGCCAAATCAATTGGTCGAGCTTCTCCTCCCAATGTTGGATATGAAAGCGGAACAAACCGCTACCCCAATCGCCAAAGGTTTGCCCGCTGGGCCAGGCGGTGCGAAAGGACGTGTAGTATTTTCTACCGAAACCGCAGTAGAGTGGGCCAGCAAAGGCGAACGCGTCATCTTGGTGCGTGAAGAAACTTCGCCGGAAGATGTAGATGGTATGTATATGTCGCAGGCGATTCTTACCAGTAAGGGCGGTATGACCTCGCACGCAGCACTTGTGGCGCGGGGTTGGGGTAAGTGCTGTATTGTAGGTTGCAGTGATCTTGAAATCGGTACCGAACATAAATCCTTCAAAGCCAAGGATGGCGTGACCATTCATGAAGGTGATTGGATCAGTTTGAACGGTACAAGAGGCTTGGTGTACGAAGGTAGTTTGCCATTGGTGGATGTGGATTTGGATGACAACAAATCATACAAAGAACTAATGAAACTTGTGGACGAAGTGAAAGCCCTCAAAGTACGCACCAACGCGGATACCCCGAAAGACGCTATACAAGCACTCCAATTTGGTGCCGAAGGTATCGGTCTGTTCCGCACCGAACATATGTTCTATGGCGAAGGCAGTGAAGAACCCTTATTCTTGCTGCGCAAAATGATCGTCAGCAAAAGCGAAGTCGAGCGCCGTCAGGCACTAGATGACCTCTTTGTGTATGTCAAGAAAGATATTAAAGAAACAATGAGTATCATGGATGGTCATCCTGTGACAATTCGCTTGTTAGATCCACCGTTGCATGAGTTTGTACCCCATGATAGGGCCAAATTGCAATTATTGAGTAAAGAATTGGGTATCAGTATGAATGTATTAAGAAAGCGCGTACTGGCATTGCATGAAAACAACCCGATGTTGGGCCACCGCGGTGTACGCTTAGGCATCAGCTATCCTGAGATTACAGAGATGCAAATCAGGGCGATTTTAGAAGCTACTTGCGAGCTGACTGAAGCCGGTAAAAAAGTCTTCCCGGAAATTATGATTCCAGTGACCTGCACCGTGAACGAACTCAAGCATCAACGCGCCATTGTGGATCGGGTCTATGCTGAAGTTTGCGATAAAGCCTGCAAAACCAAGATTGATTTTGCGTATGGTACAATGATCGAAATCCCGCGCGCCGCACTTAAAGCCAATCACATGGCGATCGAGGCCGAATTCTTTAGCTTTGGTACAAATGACCTTACACAAATGAGTTTTGGCTTTAGCCGGGACGATATCGGTGGCTTCCTTCCGAACTATTTAGATCAGAAAATTCTGCGCGCTGACCCATTTCAGACACTCGATCAGGATGGTGTAGGTGAACTTATCAAAATCGGTATCGAACGCGGCCGCAGCACCCGCCCCAACCTGAAAGTGGGCATCTGCGGGGAACACGGTGGCGATCCTGAAAGCGTGAAGTTTTGTCACAAGCAAAAAATGGATTATGTGAGTTGTTCCCCCTTCCGGGTACCAATTGCCCGTTTAGCTGCAGCCCAGGCCGCCATTGAAACGAAGCAATAATTGATTCGGAAATACTTCATACTTTGTACTAAACCGCCCCGAATAGGAAATTCGGGGCGGTATTTTTAGGTACTGCTTTGTTCCTCACTATTTCACAATCTTCAAACTCTTAGCGGAATGCGTCGGGCGCCTGCCGAAATGTACTCCACGCCATTGAGTACTATGTTGCGGACGCTGTGGATGTTCACGCTGTCGGACGTTTGTGTTTCAACGTTTTACGGCTTAGCAAAGGCAGGGATTCGGAGCAGCAATGTTGTTGTATATCTCATCTATGCCTTTAAGGTCGCTAATACCCGTTCAGGAGTGAAAGGCATGTGCCGCAAAGGTTTTCCGGTCAAAGCAAGGAATGCATTCGCCACCGCCCCGCCGATGAAAGGTAGCCCAGCTTCGCCCAAGCCCGAAGGCGCTTCTTGTGAAGGGACTATTTTCACTTCTAATGTTTCTGGCACATCCGCCATGCGCAGTATTGGGTAGTCATGGAAATTCGACTGCTGTACCTTGCCGTTTTTGATGGTGATGCTCTCGTGGAAAATACTGCTCAAGCCCATTAAAATAGAGCCTTCCGTCTGTGCAATTGCGTTGTCAGGTTGTACCACTACTCCACCATCAAATGCTGCCCAGATATGATGCACTTTGATTTTACCACTTGATCTATCTAAAGAAATTTCGCAAACCCCTGCCGTCAGCGAACCACTTCGTTCACCGAAAGCAATGCCCATCGCACGACCTTCAGGAAGTTTCTTTCCCCAATTTGCCATTTCTGCGGCAGTATCCAATACTTTCAAGGCACGCGGATGATTGCGCATGAGATATTGTCGGTATTTATAAGGATCTTTTTTCTGATCATGTGCGATTTCATCAATAAAAGCTTCGATGGCGTATTTATTAGGCCCGTGGCCTACCGCTCGCCAGTGTTTGGTGCGAATGCCATGCTCTACAGAACGCAACTCGATTAATTGATTGGGCATGGTATAAAATAGCATCTCCGCGCCGCTCGCCAGCAAGCCATCGCCTGTGCCCGTAATGATATATTTCCAACCCGTGATATTGCCAGCTTTATCCACACCTGCTTGCATATGTTGCAGACAAATCGGACGGAATTGCCCATATTGTAGATCATCTTCGCGCGTCCAGAGCAATTTCACAGGTTTGCGAATGGCTTTCGCCAATGCTGCCGCTTCTTCTACATAATCTGCATTCGAACGACGCCCAAAGCCGCCACCCAGATACTGAGGATACAACGTTACTTTGGATTCATCCAAACCCAGCACGCGTGCTGCTGCGCTTTTTGCACTATCGGGCGCTTGCGAACCGCACCAAACTTGAGCACTATTGCCATCTTCCGAGATAGAAACGACCGCATTCAGTGGCTCCATTTGGGCATGATAGATATAATCGTTTTTGTAATCCGCAGTATAAGTTTTTGTTGCCGTTTTGATGGCATTATTGGCATCGCCTTTGCTTTCCAAAGAGCGACCTTTTTGTTTATCATCTCTAACTAATTTGGCGTAATCTTCATAAGCCTCCTGGCTGTTGTGCGTAGCTGCAGGCGCGTCCTTGCTCCATTGAATTTGCAATTGCTGCTTGACCTCCAGGGCCTTTTCAATCGTATTTGCAATCACGCCGATGCCATGATCCAATTTTACAACTGCTAAAACGCCGCTGATGTCTTTGATTTCGTCTTCATTTAATAAGGTAGGCTTTGCTCCATTCACAGGCGAACGAGAAATCACGCCATACACCATTCCTTCTAAGCGCACGTCTGTTGCATACATGGCACTGCCATTCACTTTAGCAGGAATATCAAAACGAGGCACATTCTGATTGCCAATCAGACGAAAGTCTTTTGGATTTTTTAATTGATTATCAGGTATTTTCGGAACATTGTCCAATATCGTTGCAAATGCAGCGATTTCACCATAGGTCATCTTGCGATTGCTGGCTTTATGCATCACTACGCTCGGCTCTGTGCTCAATTCCTCAATGGGTACATTCCATTTCTTCGCCACATTTGCCATCAATACATAGCGCGCCTGCGCACCTGCTTGCCGCAAACTCTCATAATAGCCTGACACTGCGCGACTTCCAACGGTCATCATGCGTCCGCCCCAGGCACCAGGGCCATAGATTTTGGGTTCAATCGGTGAAAATTCAATATGCACATCTGACCAATCGGCATCCAATTCTTCTGCAAAAATCACTGGGAGCGCAGTCATAGAGCCTTGCCCCATCTCAGCGGCAGGATTGTAAATCGTGATGCGACCATCGGGTCGAATATGCACCCAAGCGGAAATTTTATTGCCAAGAGAGGATGCTTCTCCTTTATTAGAGGATGCGTCAGTGGAGCGTTTGGGAAACATCGCATAAGCCGTCACTGCAAAGGTGATACCACCGACTGCGGTCAAGAATTTCCGTCTGGATATAGATGTATCGGAGGTGATTATATTTTTCATGTTTATTATACCTTTTTCTGGAATATTGGACATTTGGAGTATTGGAGTGTTGAGATGATACAAGTTAAAATGCCAATCAAACTCTAACCACTATTCCAACATTCCATCGCTCCAATATTCCATGATAAATCACATTTCTTTTGATGCCCGTTCAATGGCTTTAAGAATACGCATATACGTTCCGCAGCGACACAGTACGCCATTCATCTGGCTGATAATTTCTTCGCGGCTTGGCTTTTTGTTATTCGCCAACAAAGCTGCTGCTTGCATGATTTGCCCTGACTGGCAGTAGCCGCATTGCGGTACTTGTTCTTCGATCCATGCTTTTTGCAAAGGGTGATCGCCATTCGCGGAAAGCCCCTCGATGGTCGTAATGCTTCTGCCTTCTGCGCCGGAAGCAGGCATGGTGCAGGAGCGAATCGCCGTGCCGTCCATGTGAACCGTGCAAGCGCCACAATAGGATTTGCCGCAGCTGTATTTAGTGCCGGTGAGGCCAAGGTGTTCGCGCAGTACCCAAAGCAGAGATGTGCCTGCGTCCACGTTGACGGTGCGCTTTTCACCATTGACATTAAGCGTGATGGTTGCCATGATTATTGGTTTGAGCTGAGAAATATCTTTCTTAAAAAAACGTCGTTTTCCAATCTTTATGCTGGAATAAAGGTAAGATACAAATTTGTATGAAATCTATATGAATTCTGAAGAGAATTTGAGGGTGGCGATCTTATCAAATAAAAGCCACTGCTTGTAAAAGGGTTGTTTTGAACAGCTAAACTTTGAATATCAAAAGCAAGCTTTATGTCATGCTATTTCTACTTTATAGACTAATGATTTTACTTTATAAGGCAAAGCTTTTATTTTATCTTGCATTGCACCAACCTTATACCACTATCATTTTACTTTATGGGGCTTTGATTTTACTTTATGTCCTGATGATTCGACTTTATGGCAAGCTAATTTTATTTTATAGCATGATTAATAAACTTTATGTCCTAATGCATCTACTTTATCTCTTATTACTTGAGCGGTATGCCACGATGATTTTATTCTTTGATAGGTTGCTTCCATGCACGAATGCTTCAATTGAATGCACAGCTATTAGGAAGTAATGAATGGCCTATTACGTCGGTGGAAGGGCATCAAGAATTTTTTTTGAACAGGTACTTTATTTATTCTGCAAGAATGAAAATAGCGGCGGCTAAAGAGCGCTAGTGTGATTTAGCGGGTGTATTTTGAACGATAATGCCTATCCTTTGGTTTGAAAAAGAAAAGTGATGCGTTGGACAGATTATATTCATTCTGATGAAAAAATTTTAGGCGGCAAGCCTGTTTTTAAAGGCACACGTTTGTCGGTGGAACTGATTTTTGGAGCGATTGGCAGATGGCTGGACATTAGAACAAATCTATGAAGGTTACCCACGGATGACAGCAACGCACATTCAAGCGTTTTTTGCATACCTGCAAGATGTAGCCACTGTCATTGACGAACAAAATACAAGACAAAGGAGCTATTAAATTTGTAGCTTCTCTTTTAAAATACCGCCATTTTCGACTCCTTCACTTTTGCTAATTCCTCTGGTCGCCCTTAAGTCGAATATAAGTCTTAGGAAACCTAAGAAGTTTCCTAAGACTGGTTGTTATGCTGTGATACTATTAAAATTCATACCGCAAGCCCAACTGCAACTGCCAGCGACTTAGCAAGCTGAAGTCGTTGAAGAATGTTTGGGTTTGAGCGGTGTCAAAACTGTAGGTTGGTACACCATTGGCATCCACTGATACTGCAATTGGTTGCGCTAAAGCGGTCTGCGTTGCAAATTGGCGCACGCCCCAGCCGGAGTTGATTAAATTACCTACATTCAGTACATCAATGCTGAGTTGGAGTTTGTTGCTTTCACTCACGTAGAAATCCTGCAAAATGCGCAAATCCCAGTGGTTGTACCAAGGTGCCAGTGCGCCATATTTTTCAGTGAATTCGCCACGACGGCCCGATAAATACTCGTCTTGAGCAATGTATTGCTTAAGTTTCGTTCTTTGTGAAGCGGCATCCCCTGCAAAGTTCATCTGATCAATTTCGCTATCGGTTGGCACATAGATTAAATCATTCAAACCGGAGCCATCATTATTGATATCGCCACTATATGTGTAGCTGTAGCGGCCACCTTCCAGATATTCAAAGAATAAGCTGATTGTAGTGCCAAACTTATCATTGCCATAAGCAAATTTCTTAGAAGCAGCGCCCAGAATACGGTGACGATTGCCATAGAGCGAAGGAGCTAATAAAGGACGATTGGTATGGCTGATGTTTGCAGGGTTGCGGTCATAAGCATCAGAAGAAATTTCTGCATCAATAGAAGCAGCATCTTCTGCCTGGAGGTAGTTATAACCTAGTTTTATGTAAGTATTGTTCCAATTGCGTTCAATCGAAACCGAAGTATTAAAAGTATAACCGGCATCCGTATTCGTAAACACGTAAGCATTGGTAGGTGAACCAAAAACCAGCACTCGATCATTCAACCTATAAATTGGTCGGCTACCTGGTCCTTGCAATGTACCGGATGGTAATTTCAAACCATAATTACGTACCATCTGCGCTTGCAAATCTTTGGTGTACAACATGTCAACCGTAGCGATCCAACCTTTACCAAATCTTTGGTCATAGCCCAAATTTGTTCGCCACACTTGTGGGAATTTGAAATCAGGATCGGTCATATTATAGAAAAAGAAATCAGGATTTGCCACTTGATTGCCAATCCAGACAAACGGGAAACGGCCAGAGAACAGACCCGTACCGCCTCTCAGTTGCGCTGAGCGATCGCCTTTTAGATCATAATTGAATCCGAATCTTGGGTTGATTAAAGGGTTATTTTTAGGGAGTATGGTATGGTCGAAAGTCACATTATTGCCATTCTCATCCGAATAAACGATTGAAGGATCGTAAGTACCACCATCAGAAAGCAGCCCGCCTTTACGTTCAATATTTTCTTGAATCAAATCTGCCGTATTAAAAAAGAGCGGATAATCAACTCGAAGGCCAAAAGTCATAGTCAATTGATCGTTCATTGTTATTTCATCCTGCACATAAGCAGAAATTTGCCCCAAATTGGTTTCGGCTAACGCCCATTTATTGTTTCGATTGTTATTGTCAAAAGCAGCGCGTGCATCGCTTACTTCTTTAGCAAAGTCAGCAGATTTAATAAGATTTTCTATCCCTTCAATCGGCACATCCGGGAAAAATACTCTTAAACCATAACCCGTTAGGTTAAAAGAGTTGTCAAAATTAAAGCGTTCAAAAGCGCCGCCAATTGTAATCGTATGTTTACCGGCATAAATATTAAAGTTGTTATTGATTTGAATGACATCTTGATCCAAACGGTTGTTAATCGAAAAAGGCTCGTGCCCGGCAATGATATAACGCGTGCCATTTTTGCCAATGTTCAACACTGGAAAAGGCTCCGAGAATGGATTTCGACTATCGCGGAATGCCGTGTATCCTATCTGGAATTTGTTGGCGAATTTACTTCCAAAAAAGGATTTCAATTCGACGATGCCGGAATGAATTTTGTTATTGATTCGGTAACCCGCGTTCTGGAACTGCAGCGTTAAAAAGTCAGGGCCTCTTCGTCCGATTGCAGAAGGGTGCGCCGGTTTATCCTTGAATGCATCGAGGAAATTATACGAAGCAGTCAGTTTGTGGTTCTCATTTAGGTTAAAATCCAATTTAAAAATCCCTTTGGTATTGTCAGAGTCGTGCTTGAAGTTTTGCAAAAGCCCTACATCGTAACCATAAGTTTGGCTCAATAGATTAGCAACGAGTTGCATATCAGAAAGCAATACCCTTGAAACGTTAGCATCTCCTGCATTCGATCCGTTGTTAGGCACAAAATAAGAACCTAAGTCGGATCGTCTGTCTAATTCTAAATTGGCAAAAAAGAAAACCTTATCTCTGATGATTGGGCCGCCCAAACTAAAGCCAGTTTGCAACTGCTTTAAATCGCCTTTGACTACCTCTGTGTCGTCCACTTTACCGCCAATCATATCTTTGTTGCGAAAATAACCAAATGCTGTACCATGAAACTGATTTGTACCGGACTTGGTCACCGCATTAATAGAAGCACCAGTAAAACCTGACTGTGTCACATCATAAGGTGCGATTGCTACACTGATCTGCTCAATGGCATCCAAAGAAATAGGTTGCGCATCGGTTTGCCCACCAGGCGTTGCCGCATCCAGACCAAAGGGGTTGTTAAAAATTGTTCCATCTAAGGAATAGTTGTTGAACTGATCATTACGTCCTGCAAAAGAGCCGCCTTCGGAAGCCATTGGGTTCAAACGAGTATAATCTGCTGCCGAACGACTGATGGTAGGCAGCTTGTCCAACAAGTCTCGGTTGATAGCTGTAGCCGGACCAGTCCGTTTGCCGTTCAACACGGGGTCGCGCTCACTTGTCACGGTGACGCCCTCCAGGGTAACTCCTTCGGCAAGCATTTTAAAATTGAGCGTGAATTTCTGTCCAAGTGCCAGGAATACATTTTCCTGTAAGTTCAGGGTATAACCGACATAACTTGCTTCGACGGTGTATGGTCCTCCCACACGCATGTTGGGAATGCTATAACGGCCATTTTCCTGCGTTACGGTACCATAAATTGTTCCTGAAGGTACGTGTGTAGCTTTTACAGTCGCACCGATAAGTGATTCTCCTTTGTCGTCCGATACAGTACCTGTAATGGATGAGGTGGTAACCTGCGCCATTAAAGTGTGACAGGCCCAAACCAGGAAAAACAAAACTAGTGAGGTAGTTCTTAAAGCTTGCATACTTTGTTTTTTCGTTAAAATAATTTAACGAAATTAAGACATTTAGTTAACCTCTGGTTTACAAAAAGAGAAGATTTTATTAACATAAAATTCACAAAATAGAAAGCATATTGTTGCAAGCTTGTGTTATGATCTTAATTTTTTCTTTAAAAATGCCGCTGTCTTGGACTCTTTTACCTTCGCCAGTTCCTCTGGTCGCCCTTGGAAGACCAAATGTCCACCACTCTTGCCGCCTTCAGGGCCAAGATCAATGATATAATCGGCGCTTTTGGCGACTTCCATATTGTGTTCTACTACAAGAACGGTATGTCCTTTTTCTACTAAGGCATTCAAAGCATCGAGCAGTTTGCGGATGTCGTGGAAATGCAAACCAGTAGTAGGCTCGTCGAAGATGAAAAGAATATTTTCGGTGCTGCGCTCTTTAGTTAAAAACGATGCGAGCTTCACGCGCTGCGCCTCGCCACCGGAGAGGGTACTGGAGGATTGACCTAATTTTACATACCCAAGCCCAACATTATATAATGGTTGAATTTTATTTATCACATCTTTTACATCCGCGAAGAATTCTAATGCTTCTTCTACACTGAGATCAAGCACATCGAAAATGCTTTTGCCTTTGAATTCCACTTCCAGTACTTCAGGTTTGAAGCGTTTGCCTTTGCATTCTTCGCATTCGAGGCGCACATCGGCAAGGAACTGCATTTCAATCACTTGTTCGCCTTCGCCCTTGCAAGTATCGCAGCGACCGCCGTCCACATTAAAAGAGAAATGAGAAGGCTTGAAGCCGCGTATTTTAGACAATTGTTGCTTTGAAAACAAATCTCGAATGGCATCGTACGCTTTTACGTAAGTCACTGGATTTGAGCGCGATGACTTGCCAATAGGATTCTGGTCAACCATTTCTACCTGGGTCAGCTTTTTCAAATCTCCTTCGATACCACTATGCAAACCAGGCGCTTTCGGCGAGTTTTCTCCAAAATGCTTTTTTAAAGCGGGATATAAAATTTGCTTGACCAGCGTCGTCTTGCCAGAGCCCGATACACCTGTGACCACCGTGAGTGCATTGAGTGGAATGCTGGCATCAATATTTTTCAGATTATGCTGTTTCGCGCCTTTCACAGTGATATAATTGACTAATTTTCGACGCACCTCCGGCACAGGAATGTTCATGCGACCGCTCATGTATTTAGTCGTTAGGCTCTCTGTTGCTTCGTCATAAATATCTTCATAATTGCCTGCAAATATTACTTCCCCACCATGAATCCCCGCTGCCGGACCAATATCAACTAAATAATCGGCATTTTTTATAATATCTTCTTCATGTTCTACTACAATGACGGTATTGCCTAAATCGCGCAAAGCTTTCAACACGTCCACCAATCGGGCACTATCGCGCGGATGCAGCCCAACGCTTGGTTCATCCAAAATATACATCGAACTTGTCAGGTTACTACCTAAAGTGCGTGTGAGGTTAATCCGTTGCGTTTCGCCACCAGATAAAGTTGACGACAAGCGATTGAGTGTCAGATAACTCAAGCCCAAATTGCACATATACCGCAAGCGATTCGTGATTTCCAAAAGCAAGCGGCGACCAATTTTCGCGTCGAATTCATTGAATTTCAAGCTTTCCACGTGTGCCAAAAGTTCATCAATCGGCATTTCTACCAAATCGGTGATGGGTTTATCGGCGATTTTTACATAGGTAGATTCTTTGCGTAAGCGCCCGCCTTCGCAAGTATGACAAATGGTTTTGCCGCGATAACGCGCGAGCATTACACGATTTTGGATTTTGTAGGTTTTTTCTTCCAATTCCTCAAAAAAAGCATTGATGCCCCAGAAATGCTCATTCCCGGTCCAAAGTAAACGCTGCTGTGCTTTGCTCAAATCCTGATAAGACCGATGTACCGGAAAATCAAACAAATGGGCGGTTTCCAATAATTTATCTAACCAAAGTCCAAACTTCTCGCCACTCCACGCAGCGACAGCACCTTCATATACCGATTTGGATTTATCAGGAATAACCTTGTCTTCGTCAATGCCCATCACTTGGCTGAAGCCCTCGCAAGTTGGGCAAGCACCGTAAGGGTTGTTGAAATTGAAGAGTTGTGGCGTAGGGTCTAAAAAAGTAATGCCGTCCAGTTCAAAACGATTGTTAAAATTGCGGCGTTCACCGCCCATAATGTCCACGACCGCTTCACCTTCGCTTTCGTAAAAAGCGGTTTGCACCGAATCGCCAATGCGTTTCACGTTTTCTTCATCATCCATTGTCACGACAAAACGGTCAACAAGAATCAAGGGATTTTTCTCTTGGATGATACTGATTTTTTTCTTCAAATCGGGATGCCCTTTTTCCAAAACCTCTTGAATATCTTTTAACTCATTGTCTATCAATACACGGGTGTAGCCTTTTTGCAAAAGCAAGTCCAACTCTTGTTGTAAAGTGCGATCTTTATATTTGTATGGCAGCGGAATAAAGAGTTGAACGCGCGTGCCTTCCTCGTGTTGTTGAATAAAATCGGTAACATCTGCAACCTCGTGGCGTTTTACAATATTGCCGGAAATGGGCGAATAAGTCTTGCCGATACGCGCGTAGAGCAGGCGCAGGTAGTCGTAGATTTCGGTCAAAGTACCCACGGTTGAACGAGCATTGGAAGTGCTTACCTTTTGTTCAATCGCAATTGCCGGGCAAATGCCTTTGATATAATCCACATCGGGCTTCTTCATTCTACCTAAAAACTGCCGCGCATAGCTCGACAAACTCTCCACGTAGCGCCGTTGCCCTTCTGCAAACAAGGTATCCATTGTAATAGAAGACTTCCCAGAGCCGGACACGCCTGTAACGACAACCAGTTTATTTTTGGGGATCGCCAAACTCACGTTCTTCAAATTATTGGAACGAGCGCCTTTAATAAAAATAACATCTTTGAAATCGGTCGGCTCGGCGGGTTCGATCACGGCGATGTTGGCGTTTTTTTTCTTTGGCATTTTAAAACGGTTCAAAAGTTTGAGGTTTGAAAATTTGTAGGTTTTGATCTACTCGTTTATAACAGCCTGGGCTTCAATTTCAATCAAAAATTCAGGATTTGCCAAGCCTTCTACACTAATCCAGGTGCTGGCAGGAGGCGTTTCCGTATCAAAAAATTCGCGTAACACCGCTCCCACTGCCTGTCCTTTGACTTCGTCATAATGGACAATGTACAAACGTAACATCACAATATCCTGTAGTGTTCCACCTGCTTTTTTCATAGCAATTTGAACATTCTCAAATGCTTTTCGCGCCTGAATCTCCATATCAGAAATATGCGCGATTTGTTTGTTTCCATCCCATGCAACCTGCCCGGAAATAAACACCAATCTGCCCGGTTTGCTTACGACAACTTGCGAAAAGCCATGTTGCGTACTATTGAAAAGCTCTGGCGGATTGATGTATTGCTTTGGCATATACAATATTATTCAAAGCTTTTGTTTTTATTCAAATTCTGGTCAAAATTTTTAAACATATTTGTTTAAAACAAAAAAGTAAAGGTAGGGTTTTGTCCATTTCCATTGAAAATTGTGCTAAATAAAAGTTAAACCCAAATACCGTCCGCACTATTGCTTCTCCCTGAATTAAGTGATTTTGTTAAAAATACTAACGTTTACAGGCTTCTGACCCATTCTCTGATCTTATTTCCTGGCTGTCAGACTTGACAAATAAGGCAAAATTTAGCGAAATTGGGCTTTGAAATCACCTGAATTATGAAAACAACAAACATTCGATTGCTGATGCTCGTCAGCATTCTATTACTTGCCTGCATGGCTTTCATCCTTGGCGATCCTGCTGCATGGCTCACGTTGAGTTCGGTTTTGGCTATTGCCGTTTTTTTTCTTGGATATTCCTGGTTTGCGGATGCTGATAATTCACTCCAATCAACCGAAGTGATAAGGCTTGATAAACCCTATTCTAAAGAGAACGGTTCAAGTTTTTAACAAATCACTATCAGGTCGGGCTTTTTTTATCAAAAAACTTACCTTTGTTTCAAACGGTAAGCAGAACTTCCATGTCCAAAAAAATCATCTCCTACAACCTCAACGGCTTACGCGCGGCACTCAACAAAAGCTTCGCAGCGTGGCTCGAAACGCATCAATTTGACATCGTATGTGTGCAGGAAACCAAAGCCCAGCGCGATCAAGTAGATCATGCACCTTTTGAAAAATTGGGTTATTATGATTATTGGCATTCCGCAGAAAAGAAAGGTTATAGCGGCGTTGCAACGTTTACAAAAGCGAAGCCAGATCGGGTGATAGAAGGTTGTGGCATGGCAAAGTATGATTCAGAAGGACGCATTCTGCGCACGGATTTTGGCGACTGGACGCTGCTCAATTGCTATTTCCCGTCCGGTACGACCGGCGATATTCGACAGGGTTTTAAAATGGAATTTTTGGATGATTTTTACAATTGGGTAGAAGAATTGCGCAAAGAACGCCCGAAACTAATCATAGTGGGGGATTATAATATTGCTCATAATGAAATCGATATTCACAACCCCAAAGGAAATCAAAAAACATCGGGCTTCCTACCCGAAGAACGCGCCTGGATGACTAAGTGGTTTGGCAATGGCTTTGTAGATTCATTTCGTTATTTGAATCCTGACAAAATAGAATACAGTTGGTGGAGTGTTAGATTCAATTCTCGTGCGAGCAATAAAGGTTGGCGTATTGATTATCAGTCCGTTAGCAATAATTTGAAAGACAAATTAATCCAATCCTACCATATCGGTGATGCGACGCATTCAGACCATTGCCCTGTTTTTTTGGAAATTGATCTTTGAAAAAGAAGTCAGATGTAGGATGTCAGCGCAGAGAAGCCAGGCCATTGAAATCAAGGAAAGTAATATTGAAACCGTTGTTGCGCTTTCGCAGCAAATTCCTGAATTTATTGACCCGCACGGAGCAGAGGAATATCATCGTCGCCTCACAGGAGTCAGACATTTGATTCTGGTGGCTTTTGTAGAAAATAAACCCGTGGGTTTCAAAGTTGGATATGAACGTGAAGGCTATTTCTATTCCTGGATGGGTGGCGTATTGCAAGACTTTCGCCAAATGGCTATTGCCAAAGCTTTAGCAGATGAACAAGAGGCGTGGGCAAAAAAAAGCGGCTACACGACGATTACCTTCAAAACGCGCAATAGTCACAAAGGAATGCTTATCTTCGCTTTGAAGAACGGTTTTGATATCATTGGTTTTGAACCTAGTGCGCATACACCATCACATCGTATCTTACTCCGAAAGCAATTGTAAAAGCTTCGCCCCATTACTCGCCTTGCTACTAAGTGCGAATTCATTTTTATATGCTCAAAGCTCAAAAGTTTCGATTGACCTTAAAGGAGGACTTACTTTTGCTACGATGACAGGCCCCTCCGAAAAAGTGGGCAGCAGCAGAATTTTAGAAGAATTTAGTTACGTAGCCGCGCTTCACGCGGGAGGAGGCATACACGTGGAGTTGAGCAACTACACTGGCTTACAGATAGAATTGTTATTCAACCAAAAAGGTACGCATTACAGCTATAGTGGGCAATCTTACTGGCTCTTTTCGACCCTTTCGGGTGAAAAACTATTCAGTTTTGGAACGCGAAAAATGGAGCTTTCAATCATTACTTCCTATTTGGAATTGCCAATGCTCTATACCGTTCGGATCAGACGGGTAGAAATGTACGCTGGTCTTGGTATGGGGCTTTTAGTTCGAGCACACGGCAAGGGCGAGTTGTTGTATAGTGGTCTCACCGAAACCGGCTCATCGGTATTTCCATTCAAAGCCAAACTTGATTTTGATTATATGCGCGATCCCCTTGACAGAGTTTCTGATCCAGAAAATTTTTACCGAACGATTGACGGAGAAGAGGTAGAAATTCCTCGTATGCTGGACACCTACTATGAAACATCTGGGATTCATACCCGCTATTTTAAGCGATTGGATGCGGAGGTGATCGGGGGCGTATCTTTTTTTCTAAATGAAACGTTATTTCTCGATTTGCGCTTCAATTATGGGATAGGTGACATCACCAATAACCGCCAGGACGTGTCTCGCACGCAAGTAGATGAAAACAGAATGCCGGTGACCCGGAATGATTACGACCGGAATTTTGCGTTTTTGACTTCAGTAGGGCTTAGATTTTGAATGCGCTGTGGGTTAGAATGTAAAATCAGCAAAGGAATGCTGGTTTGCAAAATCATTTGTTTGGTAAAACTTCGATGAAAGAGGTTTTCTAGAAAACTTCGTTGAACAGTATTTACAATTATCAAATCGGCATGATGAGAGTCAGCGTATTCATTTATTGCTTTTAGAATGCTCTTCGATGCAATATCAGCCAAAGTCAGCCTGATCGACGGTTTTTGGAGGCGTGGAAGATGTTCATACCGGCCATTTCTAAGCAAATACTCCTCGAATGAATTTTTTTCAACATGAACCAAATGTACTGCATCGGTTGGAATGCGCATTTCATCTACCACTTGTTCAATAAGGACTCTATCGCTGGTTTCATTATCATGTGCATAAACAACCGTATTAAAACCTTTGAATTGTACATTTTTCGGCACCAGCAATACCGGACAATGCGCTTCTCTTGCTACCGAGGAAGATACGCTGCCAAATAACTGCTCCAACCAATCACCATCACCTGTTGTGCCCATTACGATCAAATCAAACTGCTTGGAGCGCGCCATTATTTCTTCCCCTGCAAATCCCATACACCATTCTTTTTTGATTTTTTCGTTTAAACCCAATTTTTCAGCCTTGTTTGCAGGAGAGATATTTTCTCCCAAAAAAATATCAAGTCGTTTCCTGGCTAAGGACTCTGCTTCGCTTCGTTCCTTTCCGGCTAAGGGGTTATTGGGATCGAAAAAAGGGTGATAGACATGAAGCAAGGTTATTTCACTGCTCAATTGCTGCGCCAAATCAAGTGCAAACCGGAAAGCACCTGCCGCCACATCAGAAAAATCGGTGGGTACCAAAATCTTTTTTATGCTGGGTAATTGATGATTCCAATATTCTAAAACAGGCTTCAATTCATTTACTTCCAATACATTACCCTCGCTAATTATATTTTGATTAATCAATAAAGCCGGTGTTGATAGGATTTGATACTGAATAATATCCTCCACCCGTTCGATTTCTTCAATCGAAGCGTCCATACCTAAAGAGCGGAGCGCCGCAAGCAAATTTGCTTTTAGCGCTCTGCTTTTTTTACAGCCTATACCCAAAATTTGTATGCGAAGCATAAAAGGGTAATTTAGGATTGTTGGCTATCAATCACTTGGTCGGCTGTAACGTTTTCGCCGGCCAGCGCTTTGATGATGTCGAATGTGGTCAGGATACCCACCAATTCATTGTTATCTACTACAGGAATAGCATGAAAGCGATTCACCAAAAATATTTCCAAGGCTACATTGATGCGATCATTAGGCGATAGCTTCGCCAGCCCTTTGGTCATAATTTCTTCAGCGGTATAAGCTCTCAAGCGTGCCTCATCCACAAAACGATCTTCATCGTTTTTGGTAAAACCCCTCATAAAATGGAGGAAATCGGTTTTGCTTATCAAACCGATGATTTCTTTGTATCGCACCACAGGAATGTGATGAATCGGATGTTGATCAAAAATTTCTTTCACATCTTTCACCTTATCCGCGGGTGCTACCGTGATAAGCTTGGTGGTCATAATTGCTTTTACAGGCGCAAGGATGTTCATAATCATTTTTTTTAATAATGAGAGAATAGTATTTATCACAAAAGTCAAAAAAAAACGCTAAAAGGGGAGATGATATACATCACTAATGCTTATGATTTTCATCAATTTACAGTAAAGGGCTTGGGTAGTTAATTTAAAATTAACCCCACTTTTACGCACGATTAATAGTTGCGAGATTCTTTTGTATTCACAAAACTCAAATTATGAAAATCCCTCATCTTATCGCTTTAATAACCCTAAATAATCGAGCAGTTTTATATGGATGGGATTCCTTTGGAGTAGCTAACAGTAGGAAAGTTGATTTTATTGAAAATCAATTTATTTAATATCTGGATTAAACCTCATTTACTTACTACTTGAAAAAGAATAGGTTGAAGATTATTCAAAAGTTGACCTGCTTTTTTCTTGTCGGCAATTTTTTTAGCAAAGTAAGGCTTTCGGGCCTTACTGTTTTCCCTATCACTCAAGCCTCTACTCCTTGAAGCGCTTTCTGTTTTTTACGTTCTTTTAAAATTGTATTAATCCAATTGGGAATCACGATAACTCCTACGAGTAAATAAGAATAATAGGTCAGCAAACGCCAGAAAGTAGAAATGACGGTGGAAATGGTCGGATTGGTAATATAATCTTTCAAAAAGCCGCCAAAAATGAGTTCGATGACGCCTGCGCCACCCGGCGTTGGGCTGAAAAGGAAAATGAGAAACATCGTTTCTAAGCGCGCATACAATTCAAATTGCGTTCCAAAGTCTAATGGAATCGAATCTACAAAAGCAATAATACAGGCACTCAAGATCAGAAAACGGATAGTCCAAATAAAAAAAGTAGAAAACACCGCCTTAAAATGAAAACGAAAGCCTTCTCGCTTTAGCTCACCCGATGCAACCACTATGTCGTTGCCCAATTTGATAGCACCCTTGCGATACCGGCGCAGCCAAGGGATACGAGTAAAAAATACCAAAATGCGCTTTAACTGTATTGGATTAATAAAAATGCCATAGAAAAAAAACATGGAATAAGTGGTCATTACAAGGTAAGCCATCACAAAGTAGAAGCCCCAACCGCCTGTATCGCCTATATTGTCAACGCCAGGCCTCAAAATAGTACTGCCAAACAATACATACAATAATGGAATCGTAAGAATAAAAAACAACCCATCGAGTGCAATCGTATAAAGAACGATCATCGTCGTTTTGGCTACTGGTAGTTTCTCTTGCGCCAAAATGAAAAAAGCCACCGTAGAGCCGCCCACCGCCGAGGGCGATACTGCCGAAGCAAATTCCCAGATCGCAATCAATTCAATACATTTCCACCAGCTAAACGCCTTTTTGGATAGAATGCGCAAACGCGCTGAGTATGCCAAATGCCAGGATAGGAAAGTAAGTAAAGCAATACTCATCCATATAAAAGTGTGCTTCGTCCATTGGATATTGGCAAATTCCTGCGGATCAAATTGTCGCCAAAGCAAGTATGCCACTGCACTAATGCCAATGAGTACGGGCAAAATGACACGGGAAGTGCGAATGGATTTTAGAACTTTCTGCTGTTCTTCGCTGAAATTATCCAAATGGTCGGGTTTGTATGACATGAAGTATGCTGCTGTTTAAATTTTGGTGCAATAACGTTTCATTCCAACAAAAATAACCAAATGAAGTTTTCGAGGCTTGGAATGATTAAAAATCACATTTGGCTATATCGTTTGAAAATCTGCATCATCCCTCAAAGAAATGGCGTTTTTAGAAAAAAACAAAGTTAACACAAATTTAATAGTGACTTTTTAGAATCTTATTCGTCAAAACAAGTATGTTCTACTAATATATTTTGCTATATTGCATTTACTAACCTAAAATCAGCTTTAATTATGGAAGGTCTTATTTACTACCTAATTGTTGGCGCAGTAGCCGGATGGCTCGCAGGCCAAATCATGAAAGGCTCAGGTTTTGGTATCTTGGGCAATATCATTATTGGTATCGTTGGCGGCTTTCTCGGCGGTTGGCTACTCGGCGATATTCTTGGTGTCAAGATTTCAACCGGTAGCCCCATCATTAGCTACATCATTACCGCAGTTATCGGGGCTGTCGTATTATTGTTTGTAGCGCGATTATTTAGAAAGTAAATGAACACTGAAAAACTGACGAGATGGCGCCTCATCTTGGGGCGCCAAGCTGATTCTGCCGAAGAAATTCTATTGAGTCAGCATCAAATGGGCATGGATAATGCCTTAGATTTATTGTACAACGAAGATCGCAAAGGCGGGCTTAACAATTCTGCTCCGCGCATTAATCGCTGGTTGCGCGATATTCGTCAATACTTCCAAAAACCGGTGGTGCAACTTTTGCAAAAAGATGCTTTAGAACGACTTGGACTAAAACAAATGCTGCTCGAATCGGAGTTTCTAGAAACCGTTACTCCAGATGTGCACCTCGCCGCGGCTTTATTGTCTTTGAATAAAACCCTACCTGAACCGGCACGGGAGGCCGCCCGACAAATTGTACGCGCTGTCGTGCAGGACTTGGAAAAAAAACTTCGGTTGCCAATGCAACAGGCGATTCAAGGAAGCATCCATCGCGGCATCCGCAATTATCGTCCTAAACTCAATGAAATCAATTGGCATCACACCATTCGCAAAAATCTTAAACATTATCAACCTGACTATCAAACCATTATACCTGAACGTTTGGTAGGCTTTGGTAGAAAAGGCACGCAACTTCGGCACGTCATTTTGTGCATTGACCAGAGTGGTTCGATGGCTACTTCGGTGGTGTATGCAGCGGTGTTGGGCTCCATTATGGCTTCCCTCCGCAGTGTGAAAACAAGCTTAGTGGTTTTTGATACCAATGTGGTGGATTTGAGTGAAATGCTGAACGACCCCGTTGATCTGCTTTTTGCAGCGCAATTGGGCGGCGGTACCGATATTGCGAAAGCCTTGGATTACTCAAGAACATTAGTCCAACGCCCTCATGACACTATTTTTGTACTCATCAGCGATCTTTACGAAGGCGGCAGCGAAAACGAGATGATTCAAAAAATAACTTCGATCAAATCTTCTGGTGTTCAATTTATTAGCCTCTTAGCACTCAACGACGAAGGAACGCCTTCCTATAGCAAAAGCGCGGCGGCACATTTGGCAGCATTGGGTATTCCTGCCTTTGCTTGTACCCCAGCGCTTTTCCCTGGTTTGATGGCGGCTGCTATCCATAAAAATGATCTTCGGGACTGGTCGGCTCGACATGATATTTCGGTAAAAAATTGATTATTTTTGCAGGCTTTTATTTTTTTTGTAAAAAGGCTACAAGCCGCAAGAGGCAGGGAATCTTGTCGCTTGTTTCTTGTCGCTTGCCGCTAAAATGCCAATTATCTTATACATCGAAACCACCACGGAAATCTGCTCCATTGGCATTAGCCAAGATGAAGAACTAATTGCATTACAGGAAATCAGCCAATTCTCGGATCATGCCTCCAAAATTACCTTGCTCATCGAAGGCTGTTTAAAAGAAGCCAATATTTCATTGAATAATTTGGATGCGGTAGCAGTGAGTAAAGGACCAGGTTCTTACACCGCCCTTCGCATTGGTGTTTCCACCGCAAAAGGTATTTGTTATGCTTTGGGCAAACCGCTTATTGCTGTTGATACTTTAAAAGCATTGGCATTGGCGACTTTAAATGCCGAACACAAAAATGCATTCTACTGTCCTATGATTGATGCCCGTCGTATGGAGGTTTATTGTGCAATTTTTGATAAAAATAATACGATCATTCAAGAAGCTGCTGCTTTGAAAATTGAAACTGATACCTTTGATTTCTATTCTGAAAAAGGGCAACATATAATTTTTTCCGGGGATGGCGCAGAGAAGTGTAAAAGTGTTTTGATCTCTGAATTTGCGCATTTCAGCCCGATTCTTTGCTCCGCGAAGCATTTAATTCCATTGGCTTTACAAGCTTTTCACCATCAGCAATTTGCCGACCTTGCTTATTTCGAGCCTTTTTATTTGAAGCCACCGAATATTACGACCCCCAGAAAGAATCTACTCTAAGCCATTACTCTAATTCTGTCTACAAAAGCGATTCAAGAATTAGAAGCCCTGCTCGATTATTTTGAGGCGAAATTCTCTCCGTCATCATGACGCAAGTTTCTAAAATAATTGAATCAATTCGAATCATCAAAATAAGTCCTCGTGCTTTTCCAACCTCAAACATATTTCCAGGTTATAGAAAATGTGTTGTCAGCCCTCAAACCTCCATTGATTATCAAATCAAAAATGACATTATTGAAATCGCTGCGATGCAAGATAATCGGCAGGAACATTAACTTTCTTGTGTTTTTAAAAACTGAATATTCCGTTTCAAGCCTTCAAACTTGGTACGCTTTACTGCTGAATCTTTGAAAATTTGTTGAAATACATCTTCGGTGATTTCTTCCCAATCTCTTTTGGACATTTTTAACAAATCAGGATGCGGCTCGAAGGCAGGCTCGTCGTGCTTTTTGGAAAAGCGATTCCAGGGGCAAACTTCCTGACAAATATCACACCCGAACATCCAATTCTCCATTTTGCCTTTAAATTCATCAGGAATGGCTTCTTTCAATTCGATGGTAAGATAGGAGATGCATTTGCTGCCATCTACAAGGAAGCCTTGCGACAAAATTGCTTCGGTTGGGCAAGCGTCAATGCAACGAGTACAAGTGCCGCAGTAATCTTTTATTGGATGGTCATAATCCAAATCTAAATCCAAAATCAACTCCGCCAGAAAAAAATAAGAACCCGCTTTGGGGTGAATGAGTAATGTATTTTTACCAATCCAGCCTATGCCAGCGCGTTTTGCCCAATCGCGTTCTAATACAGGCGCAGAGTCCACAAAGCAACGGCCGTGTACCTCGCCGATATTTTTATGAATAAAATAGAGTAATTCTTTGAGTTTATCCTTTATCACAAAATGATAATCCTTGCCGAAAGCGTACTTTGAAATTTTGGGCACTTCTGGGTCTTCTTGCTCTTTTTCGGTGAAATAATTATACATCAAGCAAATCACAGACTTCGCGCCAGGCACTAATTGGGTTGGGTCAACTCTTTTTTCAAAATGATTTTCCAGGTACTGCATCTGCCCCTGCATTCCTTGATTCAGCCACCGCTCTAAGCGCTGTGCTTCTTCGTCCAGACGCTGTGCTTTGGCAAAGCCAATAAAAGTAAAGCCTAAGCGAAGTGCTTCGTTTCTAATTAAATCAGTATGCTTTTTTTGAGTAATCATTTTCTTTTAGGCCTCTGATATCAGACAACATATTTTGATATACACTACTCTAACGTGCGTTTTAAATCAATGGCACTACAAAGCGAGCATCCACAGCATCCCAATTACCCATCACTCTTATACTCCTCCATCACATACAATACACCTTTAAGTGGAATCCTGAGCCAATCGGGGCGGTTGTTCATTTCGTAGCCGATTTCATAAATCGCTTTTTCTAGAAGATAGCTGCGCAAAATCAGACGCATACCTTCCTCATCAGGCGGGATGAAGCTCTGCCCTTGCACGCGATCCAAGTACGCAGTGAGGAAATAATTGCTCACATAATGAAACCACTGGCGCGCCCATTGTTCCAATTGTGGCATGTCTTCCTTGCGGTAGTTCTGGTTAAGTAACAACTGTCCGTAAGCAGCGTAATGGAAGGAGCGAATCATGCCCGCTACGTCTTTGAATGGTGTTTTTTTCAATCTTCGTTCGCTGATGCTGAGCATCGGCTCGCCTTCAAAATCAATGATAAAGAAATCGCGCCCGTTGAACAGTACCTGCCCCAGGTGATAATCGCCATGAATCCTGATTTTGGTCGCTTCGATTTTTCGACTATAAATATCCTGAAAACATTGTAGAATCTCATTTTTCATCGCCAAAACTTGTTCGGTTTCAGCGGCAGCGGCTGGCGGCAATGTGGGAAGTTTCTTCTCCAAAGCGTTTAGTTTTTCACTCACCAATTTGCGATGCCCGGAGTAAATCGAGCGTTGATAATGCTCGGTGAATTTCTCAGGGCAGAAATCAGGATTTTCATAGTCCGTTGCAAGCGCGATGTGCATTTCGGCGGTGCGTTGCGCCAGCAGTGTCACGCGCTCGTACGTCAGGCTTTCGATCAATTTTTTCACCGGCTCGGGCGTGTCGTCGAAATAAAGTCGCTGCTTGCGCACCAAATCAGGCATTTCCAAGTTTTTTCCGGCTTTGCCGAGCGTTTTTTCATAAAAGCGACTCAGCGTGTCGAGCATCGCCGTCCATGCTTCGCCCTGGTTCGGAATTTTATTTTGCAAAAGCCCCAGAATGGTATAAGATGCGCCAAAATCCTCGTATTGAATACCGCCACCGTAGCGCGGCGAATTGGCAAAATTGGTTTTTTCCGAAAGGAAGCGCACCAGTTCGAGGTCAGGATTAATATCTGTATCTAATTTTCTATATAATTTGAAGAAAAACTGATTGTTATATATAATCGAAGAATTACTTTGTTCTACTTTCAGCAATTCGGAAACGATGTCTTCTTTTTCAATTTCCAATGCGGATAAAGTTTTTCCAGCCTCAAAACGCAGCGTTCCGTCGGTCACGTTTACTGTAAAATTATTTTTAATCAACCAGAATAATTCGTCGCGGAAACGCTCATCGTAAATGGCATCAATGATAATCCCCTCTTTTTCAGGCGTTTTCAAATAACAAATAACACTCTTGGTTTCGTTTTTGATAAAATGAATCATGCGCTCCGGATTGGTCACAAACATTACCGGCAAGAAATACGTCTCCGGCAAACCATCGGTGTAACGCATCCCGATATTGAGAAAATAAGCCTTTACGCCGCTCGCATCAATCGAAGGGAAGCGATTGACTTCCGCCGAAACGATTTTCTTGGATTTGCCGCCAAACCAACGCATGGTGCGCATATAGCCGGGCAGGATTTTCTTCTCGAATCGCCGCTTGGATGTGTAATGCTCAAAAAACGTCGCCCATTCTACGCTGGTTTCCAACTCAGGAATGACGCGCTCTTTGGGCAATTCCTCACTATCCTCACTTTGTTCCATCAAAAACCAGTAGTAGCCGTAGGGCCCAAGCGTGAAATGATACGGCTCTTCGCCAACTTCAAAAAACTTGTTTTGACTAAAAATCTCCATCGGCTGTACGCCTGCGAAGGTTTTCAAATCCAACTCAATTGCTTGGGAATGCTTGGATAAATTGCACAATACCAAAATGCTTTCGCCTTGATAAGAGCGTACAAAAGATAAGACTTTGCTGTTGTTCGAGTCTAAAAATGCAATTTTCCCGTGACTGAATGCCTTGAGTCGCTTGCGCATCGCCACCAAGTTTTTCATCCACCAAAGCAGCGAAGCCGGATTGCGATTTTGGATTTCCACGTTCACGCCTTCGTAGCGATAAAGCGGATCAATGATAACAGGCAGGAATAATTTCTGCGGATTGCAAGTCGAAAAGCCAGCGTTGCGATCCGCATTCCATTGCATGGGGGTGCGCACGCCGTTGCGGTCGCCGAGGTAAATATTGTCGCCCATCCCGATTTCATCACCATAATAAAGCACTGGCGAGCCGGGCAGTGAAAATAAAAGGCTATTCAACAACTCTATTTTCCTTCGGTCATTGCCCAAAAGCGGTGCGAGCCTTCGGCGGATACCTTCGTTAATTTTGGCATTATGATCCTGCGCAAAGACTTTGAACAGATAATCCCGCTCTTCTTCTGTAACCATTGCCAGCGTAAGATCGTCGTGATTGCGCAGAAACAAAGCCCATTGGCAGGAGTCAGGAATTTCCGGCGTTTGTTCAAAAATATCCAGAATCGGATAGCGGTCTTCTGCTTGCAACGCCATGTACATTCTGGGCATCAAAGGATAATGATAATTGATATGGCATTCGTCGCCTTTGCCGTAGTACTGCGCAGCGCCTTCTGGCCAGAGATTGGTCTCCGCGATCAGAATTTTGCCAGGATGCTTCCGATCTACATAATCCCGAAGGGTTTGAATGTATTTATGTACTTCGGATAAATTTTCGCAGTTAGTTCCTTCATAACGAGCGATATACATAATAGAAGTAAGCCGCAACCCATCCACGCCAAGTTCAAACCAAAAGTCCACGACCTTGCGCATTTCCTCGCGTACCAACTCATTCTCATAATTCAAATCCGCCTGATGACTATAAAAACGATGCCAATAGTAGGCTTTCGCAACATTATCCCATTCCCAGTTGGAAGTTTCATAATCGCTGAAAATAATACCCGCGTCGGGATATTTATCTGGCGTATCATTCCAGATATAAAAATCGCGCTCCGGCGTGAACGGCGGTGCTTTGCGGGCACGCTGAAACCATTCATGCTGAGTGGAAGTATGATTCGACACAATATCAATCACCACGCGCATTCCACGTCGATGGGCTTCGTCCAAAAACTCCTGAAAATCTTCGAGCGTGCCATAATTCGGATGGATTTTATAAAAATCGGCGATGTCGTAGCCATCATCCTTGAGCGGCGATTCAAAAAACGGCAGGAGCGAAATGCAATTCACGCCCAGGTCTTCCAAGTAATCCAGCTTTTGCGTCAAGCCCCGGATGTCGCCGATACCATTGCCACTGCTATCGTAAAACGAATGGATGGGCAAAGCATAGATAATACTGTCTTTGTACCAAAGCGGGTTCTGCGGTATTTTTTCGGACATGGTTTAGTCAGTTTCAATCTGCTGGGAAAATAGAAATTTTTGTTGGGATGTGATTAAAAAAAGGTGTAAGAGAAAAAATCTATCTTTGGATTGCTTCAAAATCAAAAAAATTCTAAATGAAAGCGCTCGAGTGTATTTTCATAATCTTCATTTTGTGTTTGTCGCTCATATCACAAGCACAAAACAAAATAGAATTTCGCGATACCTTGAGTGATTATGAAAAAATACTAAATGATAATATTGACAAAGAAGTACTGGAAATGCTGGATTCACTTGATTTTGAAAAGACTTCAATGGGATTAGGAATATTAGAGTTCATTAATATCGATTCTCAGTCGGTTGATAAAAAAGGATTTAAATCTCATTCAATTTGCCAATGTTATAAAATACAGGATACAATTTTTATTGCTAATGCTATTGGTTTTATGGCAGGGCTTGGAAGCATTATAAAAATCAATTCAATTGATAGTACTTATGAATCCTCTATATTTTTTGCGACCGATGATGTAAAACAACACAAATTTAAGGAAAATGAAGAATTGATTGCAGACATAGAAGTCCCTTTGGAAAGGAATAATTTACTTATTTCAAAGCAATCAGAGTTTTCAAACCAAAAGGATATCGTAGGAATCCTAGAAGGTGTATCAATAGAGTTTTATGAAGGAAATAATAAAGTTAAGCTTCAAGTAAGATCAATATTTAAATGCAAATTTGAAGATTATAATATTCTCCTTAAAAAAGAAGGAAAGAAAAAGAATTGAGACATTACTGTCTGTTCCTGTTTATCAGCAATATTTTATACTTTCTCAATACCTCAAATCCTCCACATGATAGCCTGGGTACTTTGCTTTATCAAAAGCGAAGTAATTGGTAGCGAAGGTTTTATTAGGTGTAAATTGGCTGATGCTGATCGTAAAACGCGCATTATCTTTACCAAAGGCTTTAACACTGACCACTTCGTTGGTCGCTTTGTTCACGGTCATCCGCATTTTGGTATAGTCAAAATTCTTCTCTAAAGGCTTGAATTCAATGTCTTGCACGACCTTGCCGCCCTGGCTATACTCGTTGACCAAAACATAAGCGAACTTTCCATCTTTGTAAAAACTGAACAGCGATTCCGGAGAAAGAATAGCCTCTGCTTCATCTTTTTCAGGAATATTGTTGATTTGCACCTCTTTATTGCCCGTCATCACCAAAAAAATCGCTTTGCCATCACAGATCACCGATTGGCTGGGCAGCTCTACTCGATATTTTTCACCCTCACGAGCCACTTTCCCTTTTTGGGTTTCTTTGGGTTGTTCGGGGAGCTCAATTTCTAAGGTAAATGCGGCTTCCAGCGATTTGTAGCCTTCATATTTCTTGCGCACTTTGTCGAGGATGGCTTTTGCTTTGGGGTCAGAGTCAGCAGCTTTGTTATAGTCGGTTTTGGTTTGCGCGAAAGCGCTGATGCTCAAGATGCTTACAAAAAAGAGCAAGGATATTTTTTTCATGAT
>JANRME010000162.1:0-34328 GCA_033761835.1 Saprospiraceae bacterium | reverse complement strand
TCATTTCTTTCTCCCCGATCACCAGCATGTAAGGGATCTTCAACAATTCGGTGTCCCGTATCTTCTTACCGATTTTTTCATTCCGGTCGTCAACCTCTGCACGAATATCAGCTTTTTTCAGCTTTTCCGAAACAGATTTTGCATAGTCGATAAACTTATCACTGATCGGCAGCAAAGCGTACTGATCTGGCATGAGCCAAAGCGGGAATTTCCCAGCCGTATTTTCAATCAAAATGCTGATAAAACGCTCCATCGAACCAAACGGCGCGCGATGAATCATCACGGGGCGATGCGCTTGGTTGTCGGCGCCGATATATTCTAATTGGAAACGCTCTGGCAGGTTGTAATCCACTTGAATGGTTCCCAATTGCCAGGAACGGCCGATGGCGTCTTTAATCATAAAATCGAGTTTTGGGCCATAGAACGCGGCTTCGCCCAATTCTGTCACGGTTGTTAATTTTGCTTCTTCGGCCGCTTCAATAATGGCGCGTTCCGCTTTCTCCCAATTTTCATCCGAACCGATATATTTAGATGGATTGTCGGGGTCTCGCAAGGAAATTTGAGCTGTAAAATTCTCAAAACCCATTTTCGATAGCACCGTCTGCGTCAAATCCAATACATTCAAAAACTCGCTTTTCACTTGCTCCGGCGTACAGAAAATATGCGCATCATCTTGCGTAAAGCCTCTTACTCTTGACAAACCATGCAATTCGCCGCTTTGCTCATAGCGATACACGGTACCAAATTCAGCGATTCGCAAAGGCAAATCCCGATAAGAGTGTGGCTTGTTGCCATAAATCTCGCAATGGTGCGGACAGTTCATTGGCTTAAGCAAAAATTCTTCGCCCTCGCGCGGCGTGTGGATCGGCTGGAAGCTATCCTTGCCGTATTTTTCGTAATGCCCCGACGTTATATACAACTCTTTTTTGCCAATATGTGGCGTCACCACCAATTTATAACCCCGTTTTTCCTGCTCGTCCCGCATAAATTTCATCAAACGCTCACGCAATTGCGTACCCTTGGGCAGCCACATTGGTAAGCCAGCACCTACGCGTTCAGAAAACATAAATAACTCCATCTCCGCGCCAATCTTGCGATGGTCACGCTTTTTGGCCTCTTCCAACATATGCAGATACTCATCAAGCTCCTTTTGCTTGGGAAACGTGATGCCATAGATACGCGTCATTTGCTTGCGCGTTTCGTCGCCTCGCCAGTAAGCGCCCGCGAGATTGAGCAGCTTGACCGCCTTAATTTTTTCTGTGTTGGGAAGATGTGGGCCTCGGCATAAGTCAACAAAATTGCCCTGCTGGTAGAAAGTGATTTTACCATCTTCCAGGTCTTGCAAAAGCTCGATTTTGTATTCGTCGCCTTTTCCTTCGAAATATTGAATCGCATCATTTTTGGAAACATCCTTGCGAATGTATTCACTTTTTTGCGATGCCAGGTCGCGCATTTTTTTCTCCACCGCCTCTAAATCATTGGCACTCAGCACACGGTCACCCGTATCCACATCATAATAAAAACCATTATCAATAGCAGGGCCAATGCCGAATTTCGTACCCGGATACAATGCTTCCAGCGCTTCCGCCATTAAATGCGCCGAAGAGTGCCAGAACGTCGCCTTACCCTCCTTGTCATCCCAGGTCAATAACTTCAAAGTCGCGTCTTCATGAATCGGGCGGGTGGCGTCCCACACCTCGCCGTTGACCTTTGCGGAAAGCACATTCCTCGCCAAGCCCTCGCTGATGGACTTTGCAATCTCCAGCGCCGTCGTACCTTTTGGGTACTCGCGTACGCTGCCGTCTGGAAGGGTAATTTTGATCATTTTGAAATTTGAATTTTTAGTATGAATGTTTAATGCGGAATTGGAATGCAAAAGTTCCAACAAGCATGAATCAACTTTTTAAAAGTGCCGCAAATTTAGACTTTTGTGAAGAGATACCGAAGGATACAGATTCTAATTTTCTGTTTTAAAATTTTAATATTATCAAAAGTTATTTCTTGCCTGCTGTTTTAAACCTTCAACCACTCTTTTGGTCAAATCCTGCAAAACAGACTTGGTAATGAGCAATAAAATAAAGCATCTTTATTGGCGTGCTGGCTTTGGACTTAGCCCAAAGGAATGGCAGGAACGTCAAAACTGGTCGATCAAACAAGCTGTGGACGCACTTTTTTTGGAAGCGAAAAAAATAGAATCTATCCCTGTGCCAGGGCGCGATCTTGATCTCGGGGCTTTGCGCCAAATGGATAAAAAAGAAGCAGCAGAACTTCTGAAAAAAGAGCGACAAGTTGTTGCCCAGCAAAACATCGCGTGGGTGCAGCGCATGGCAAATCCTAATGAAAGTAGCCTTTTGGAGCGGATGTCTTTCTTTTGGCATGGGCATTTTGCTTGTCAATCGAAATCAGGCATTCTGGCGGTTACACAACTCAACACGATTCGGGAACACGCCCTGGGTAATTTCCGCGACCTCGTACTGGCAATTGCCAAAGACCCTTCGATGATTCGCTTTTTGAATAATCAACAAAACCGCAAGGATAGCCCCAATGAAAATTTCGCACGCGAACTGATGGAGCTTTTCACCATTGGGCGGGGGCATTACACAGAGCAAGACATCAAGGAGGCGGCGCGTGCATTCACGGGGTGGTCGAGTACCGTTGCCGGAGAGTTTATTTTTCGAGAACGGCAGCATGATTTTGGTCAGAAAACCTTCATGGGGAAGAAAGGTAATTTTAATGGCGATGACATCATTGACATTATTCTCGAAAAACGCGAAACGGCAGGGTTTATCACGCGCAAAATTTATCGCCATTTTGTAAATGAAGAAGTGAATGAGCAGATTGTCAAGGACTTAGCAAATCAATTTTACAAAAGCAACTACGATATTAGCAAGCTGATGCGCGGCATTTTTGAAAGCGAGTGGTTCTATGCGGATGAAAATATGGGCACTAAAATTAAGTCGCCAGTGGAGCTCGTTGCTGGCATTATGCGTACTTTAAATGTTCAGTTTTCTAACGATCAAGCCATTCTTTTCACTCAAAAAGCACTGGGACAGATGCTATTCAATCCACCCAATGTGGCTGGCTGGCCTGGCGGCAAAAGCTGGATTGATAATGCTACGCTTATGTTCCGCTTGAATCTTGTACCTGGTATTATTAATTCTACCGAATTAAATTTCAAAACCAAAGAATTGGCAGAAGAAGACGATGTGAAAGGCGGACGTCGCCTCACTGCCAGCGTGAATTTGCAGCCCTTGAAAAATCTGACGACTGGCACAAGTGGACTTGCTACATTGGAAGCGTTGACCAATTACTTGCTACAAACGCCTGTTTCCATAGGTAAAGAAAAATTAGGACGCGCTATTGAGTCGAGCCAACAAGCGGATTTGCTGAAAACCGCAGTAATGTTGGTGATGACGTTGCCAGAGTATCAGATGTGTTAAGAAGTTGAAGGGTTGATAGATTTAAAGGTTGATGAAACGTGCGTATCAACCATTCAACCAAATGGATTTTTAAGGGCAGAGAACAGAAATGAAAAATTAGATAAAACTTTGTTTTACAACAAAATACAAAGAAATATGAACCGCAGAGATTTTCTGAAATCATCGGGATTGGCTTCTACTTCGTTGTTGATTCCCTCGTTTTTGTCAGATTTCAGTGTCAATAAATTATTCAAGAGTCGTAGTGGTAAAGTTTTAGTGGTGGTGCAATTATCTGGCGGGAATGATGGTTTGAACACGATCGTGCCTTACCAGAATGATATTTATTATAAAAGTCGCCCCACGCTTGGCATCAAAAGCTCGGAGGTTTTAAAAGTAAGCGACGAACTCGGCTTTAATCCTGCGCTACAATCGCTACAAGGCTTGTACGATCAGGGCTATCTGAGTATTGTTAATAGTGTGGGCTATCCAAATCCTGACCGTTCGCACTTTCGCTCGATGGATATTTGGCACACCGCCAGCAGTAGCGACGAATATCTCAGCACGGGCTGGCTGGGGCGCTATTTGGATAGTAATTGCGAGGGCTGTGCTACGGCCTATCATGCATTGGAAGTAGATGATAGTTTGAGTTTAGCCTTGAAAGGGAGTATCCGTAATGGTTTTGCAGTAAGCAACCTGGAGCAGTTGAAACGCGCTACCGGCAATCGATTCTTGAAGGCTTTGGCTGAAAATGCGCATCCTGAGCATCAAGAGGAAAATGTGGCTTATTTGTATAAAGTGATGATTGATACCCAGCAATCGGCGGATTATTTGTATGAGCAATCCAAAGCACATCGCTCGCGCGTGACCTACCCGATGAACGCTTTTGGCAAGGATTTAAAGACGATCGCCGAATTGATTACTGCCGATACCGATACCAAAATTTATTACGTCAGTTTGAGCGGATTCGATACACACGCCAATCAGAAAACCCAACAAGAGCGCTTGCTCCAGGCTTATGCGGATGGCATGAAAGCTTTTGTAGAAGATTTAAAGCAGAATGGTTTGTTGGATGACGTGCTGATTATGACCTTTTCGGAATTTGGTCGCCGCGTAGAGCAAAACGCCAGTAGCGGCACGGATCATGGCACAGCGAATAATCTCTTCTTGATTGGTGGAAAACTACAAAAACCAGGATTTTTTAATCAGGCACCAAACTTGGTAAACCTGGACGAAGGTGATTTGAAATATGAAATTGATTTTAGGAATATCTATGCCTCGGTTCTGAATAATTGGCTGGAGGCAGATACGGCGGGAATTTTAGATGGGAATTTTAAGGCTTTGCAGTTGGTTTAATCTGCGATTTGATTTTGCCTGATGCCTTGGCTAAGTATTACACTGCTATTAGGCGTCAGGCAAAGCCGCTCCAAGTCTAAATGCGTGCCATTGAAAACATTGAAATCTACGTCGCCGAGGACACCTTTGATTCTACCCCGATTGCCGTATTGCCAAAAATGCCAGTCGCGCCCCGACGCCAGCGTTGGTTCACGGAAACTATATCGAGCAATCCATATAGGATAATCGTTAAATTGGCCAGCCAGGATTTTGTTGTAAAATTTCAGATTGGTATAAATAATCGGCTTCACGTTGTAGCGGATTTCAATTAGATACAGCCAAGTGCGAATCCCGTTGATAAGAATCGGTTTGGAGACACCATCCAATACTTCCACGTCCAGTACTGGTGGCAGGTCGCCGTATTCTGCCTCCACCAGGCGAGAGAAATTGTCAGCCTGTTCTCGCGCGGAAATCGTGGGGCGATAAAAATGATAAGCGCCGCGTTTGATGCCAACGCGTTTCATCTCTGCCCAATTATGACAAAACATCGTATCGCTCATCCTTAGCCCTTCGGTTGCCTTTACAAAAGCAAAGTGAATATCTTGCGCTGCAACGGTATCCCAATTGATAAATGACTGATAATGAGAAATATCTATTCCATGGACAGCATAGTCATAACGGCGAACCGTGTGCTGGTCACATGCCCACATCACGGTCAAAAGCAGCCCCAAAATACCTGTCCACTTGTTATTCATTTTTTTACTGGAGAGTATAGCATTCCAAAATTCTAAAGTCTAAAAATCGTAAAAAAAACAATTCTGCAAAACTGCTTTATGGCAAAACGTTGTTAGATTGACATTTTATTAACAATAATTTTTCCGTTTTCTACGAAATTTAACCTTTTAGATGTCAGATGCCAGAGGAAAGATCCCAGATATTGATTGAAATATCAGCATCCAAAATTCAGTAACTAGTTTTCAAAACCCAGCATGAATCTCCGACAACTTTTTCTCCAACACCTAGCTCAAACCAGCGATACCCCGCTTGCTCTTGAAATTACTAGAGCTGAAGGTATGTATTTATTTGATAATCAGGGCAAACCTTATTTGGATTTAATTGCAGGTATTGGTGTAAGTAGCCTGGGGCATCGGCATCCGCGCATAGTGGAAGCTATTAAAAATCAATTAGATAAATATTTACACACAATGGTATATGGGGAGTTTGTACTCTCGCCGCAAGTGCAATTAGCAAAGCTTTTAACTCAAAATCTACCCAAACCGCTTGATAGTGTTTATTTTGTAAATTCTGGCGCAGAAGCAGTGGAAGGCGCGATGAAGCTTGCCAAACGCTTCACCAATCGCCCTGAAATTATTGCTTGCAAAAACGCTTATCACGGCAGCACCCAAGGCGCGGCGAGCCTTATGTTTCCGAAGGATTTTACCCAAAGTTACCATCCGTTATTGCCTGGTATTCAGCATATTGAATATAATAATGAAACCGATTTAAATCAAATTTCTACCCAAACAGCTGCGGTCATTGTCGAAACGGTGCAAGGAGAATCGGGAGTCTATCCTCCAAAAAATGATTACCTCAAAAAACTCCGCGAGCGTTGCGATGAATTCGGCGCTTTGCTAATCCTTGATGAAATCCAGGCCGGCTATGGGCGCACGGGATCACTTTGGGCTTTTTTACAATATGATATTGTGCCTGATATTTTACTTCTTGCCAAAGGCATGGGCGGTGGTATGCCAATCGGCGCGTTTATTGCTTCTCGTGAAGTGATGCAAGTCTTATCACATAATCCTATCCTTGGGCACATCACTACATTTGGTGGGCATCCGGTGAGTTGTGCGGCGGCTTTGGCAACTTTGCAAACACTCCTGGAAAGTGACTTTATTCAACAAGTGCCGTCTAAAGAGAAATTATTCCACGAATTGCTAGTGCATCCCGCTATTGTTGAGGTGCGCAGTGCAGGACTCATGATGGCGGTCGAGTTGCCGAGTTTTGATTTTGTAAGAGCAGTGATAAAAATCTGCCTGGAAAAAGGTATTCTGACGGATTGGTTTTTGTTTAACAACCACGCTTTGCGCATTGCGCCGCCATTGATTATTGAAGAAGAACATATTCGATTTGCTTGTAAAGTGATTGTGGAAGCGATTGAGGAGGTGAGTAACGGTGTGCTTTAGCCGCTGAAAATAAATTTACACTACATGAAACTTTTTAGAGATCCAATCGAAATTTCACTTCTCGAATCCGATTTGGCGCAAGCCAGGCGATTTGCCGACACAGTTGTGAATACAGTGAACTATCAAGATAGCAACCAATTTAGTCGAACAAAAATTCGAGACGACCATTTTATCAGTAAATTAGGGGAAGAAGCGGTAAAACAAGTTTTTGAGCGATATCATTCTCAAGTGCAGGGACCGGATTACACCATTTATGAAGGCAAACAGAAATCCTGGGAAGAGGATTTGTATGTAAATGGCATAGGACTGGCAGTGAAAACCCAGCGTCGCTCGGCAGCCCAGCGTTATGGCTTATCCTGGACGTTTCAAAAGTCCCAATTTCGTACCGACCCTATTTTGCAAAAGCCCGATGCCTGGGTTTGTTTTGTGGAATATAATGATCTTAATGAAAAGCCTATTGCTATTGTATTTCCAGCTTTCCAGATGAAAACATTGCCTTTGAAAGAGCCAAAGCTCCCACACCTCAAAGATAAAAAAGTGATGGTATATGCAGAAGATTTATTGAGGCTTCCCGAACAAATCTAGAACGCCCGTTTCGGATCGAACGCTTCTAAATAATCGCCAACCCTACGCAAGAACGAGCCGCCGAGGAAGCCATCCACTACGCGGTGATCGTAAGATAAGGACAAAAACATCATGTGTCGCACCGCGATCAAATCACCGTATTCAGTCTCCACCACCGCAGGTTTTTTGCGAATTGCACCAGCCGCCATGATGGCTGCTTGTGGTTGATTGATAATCGGCGTGCCCATCACGTTGCCAAAAGTACCTACATTGGTAAGCGTGAATGTACCATCCTGGATTTCTTCAGGCTTGAGTTTATTGGCGCGAGCGCGGCCTGCGAGATCATTGACGGCTTTGGTCAAACCAATCAAATTCAGGTGATCAGCATTTTTAATAACTGGCACAATCAAATTGCCGGAAGGCAAAGCAGCGGCCATACCGATATTGATATATTTTTTACGAATAATTTTAGTGCCGTCCACCGAGATATTGATCATCGGGAAATCAAGGATTGCTTTTACAATCGCTTCAATAAAAATAGGCGTGAAAGTAATTTTTTCATTGAATTTCTTTTCAAACTCACCTTTTACGCGTTCCCGCCATTGCACGATATTGGTCATATCGACTTCTACAAACGAAGTAACGTGTGGTGAAGTGTGCTTCGACATCACCATATGGTCGGCGATGAGGCGGCGCATCCGATCCATCTCAATGATTTCGGTGCTTTCGGAAGTGGTTATTGACTGTTGACTATTGACTGTTGACTGCTGGCTGCCTACCGTTTGAGTTTGAGGTGCTGTGCCACGATTTTCAACATAAGCGAGAATATCTTTTTTTGTCACTCTACCGTGCAAACCGGAGCCTTCCAGTTGTTCGAGTTCTGTTATGCTGATATTTTCTTCCTTAGCAATATTGCGTACCAAAGGTGAGTAAAAGCGTTGTGTTGAACTCGTTTTTTCTGTAGGGCTTGCATCGGCAGTCTCCAATACTGGCTCAGGTTTTGGGGCAACAGGCGCTTCATTTTTATTTTGACCATTACCATTATGGCTTGTCTCGGTGCTTGTTTTTTCTATGCTGGGTGAGGGAACAGGAGCAGCGTCTTCACCTTCGGGGGCAATAATGGCAATCACTTTGCCAATTTCTACGGTATCATTTTCTTGGAAACGAATCTCTTGAAGAACGCCGCTCACAGGTGAAGGCACTTCAGAATCCACTTTATCGGTAGCAATTTCCAGGATGGTTTCGTCCACTTCCACTTTATCTCCCACATTTTTCACCCATTTGAGAATGGTGGCTTCCATAATACTTTCGCCCATTTTGGGCATGATCAGTTCGACGAGTGCCATAATCCTAAGATTTTATTTTTGGTTGTTATTTGGTTGGCAAAATTAAAGTACAAAGGTAATGGATTTTTTGGGCGATAACAAACGAAAATTTTGTCCGACTCCAAAGTCGATTCACTTTTTAAACCCTTTCTATTATATAATGTTCGACAACAAACTTTCGCAGCAAATCCATCGCCATAATCGCGGTATAATGAATATTTTTTAATCGATCTTTGCCATTCATAATTTTTTTAGTGATGACCAAATCTTTATTGCCAATAGCCAGCCAAACCAGGCCCACAGGCTTCTCTGGCGTGCCGCCGCTTGGCCCTGCAATCCCGGAAACAGAAATGGCTATATCCACATTCAGTAAAGGCAATGCGCCTCGCACCATTTCTATTACCGTTTGCTCACTGACGGCGCCGTATTGCTCTAATGTCTCTTCTTTTACATCCAATAACTTCATTTTTAATTGATTGGTATAAGGAACGACTCCACCCATAAAATATTCAGAAGAGCCTGAAACAGAGGTAATTCGATGTGCCAGGTAGCCACCTGTGCAGCTTTCAGCAAGACCCAATTTGAGTCCGCGCTCGCGCAGCATTTGACCAACAGCAGATTCCAAATCTTCTTTTTCATGCCCAAAGATGATTTCCGGGATCAAGGATTCCAATTCGGCTGCCTTTTGATCCAGGATTTGGTTGAGCAAATTCTCATCATCGCCAATGCCAGTAAGCCGCAGCCGCACCTGGCCCAAGGCAGGCAGGTATGCCAATTTTATATTCTCAGGAAGCTGATTTTCAAATGATTCTAAGCGATTAGCGATTTCCGTTTCGCCTGTCCCAACAGTCAGAATCGTACGATGTGCAATGGCTTGCCCTTGGAAACGCTGCTTCAAGCGCGGCAATACTTCATATTCCATGAGGTATTCCATTTCATAAGGCACGCCGGGCATAGATACCAGCACTTTTCCATCCAGTTCAAACCACATACCAGGAGCTGTCCCCATTTTATTTTCCAAAAGCATCGCATTAGAAGGCATAAAACATTGGATTCGGTGCGATTCTCGAATCGGGATATTACGCTTTTCAAACATATGTACAATCCGATCGTAAGTCGGTTGGTCGAATACCAATTCCACTCCAAAGAAATCAGCAATTGCCTTTTTAGTTATATCATCCTTGGTCGGGCCAAGCCCGCCGGTCATCAACAGAATATCTGCCTCAATAAGAGCCGCTCGAATACCATTCTGAATCGCGTCGAGCGTATCACCAACAGAAGTTTTTTTCACCACGCGAGCGCCGATCAGATTGAGTTGTTGGGCCATCCAAGCGGAGTTGGTGTCTATGATTTGCCCGATGAGAATTTCGTCGCCAACAGTTAGGATATGTACGGTCATTATTTCTCGTTTCTTGTTTGAAGCTTGAGGTTTCTTGCTTTTGATGCTCGGATGTTATATGAAAGTCAAGCTTAAACCTCAAATAATTTTATAAAGTTGTTAGACAAAACTAATTTCTTTAATGGAGAATGCTTTTTCGCCGAAAACGCTGTTTATCAATAGCTTACCACCTAATTCGATGCCAGTAATAGTGCCTTGAAAAACACTACCATCCATTCGTCGAAAAAGACTTTCTTCGCCATAGCGATACAGATGTTGAAGGTATTCCTGACGCAAAAGCCCGTAATTGCTGGTATTTTTCAAACTCAAATAATGTCGTTCTACAAAAAGACAAAGATCTTCCATCAAATCGTACAACGGAAAGGTGTTTCCAGTTTCTAAAGCCAGTGAGGTCGCATTCGGCGCATTCTCTGAAAAATTTGTTTGATTCACATTGACTCCAATGCCCACTACGCTTGATTGTAAACTGCCATTTCCAATAGAATTTTGAATGAGAATACCGCAAATTTTATGGTTGCCGACATAAATATCATTCGGCCACTTGACTTTGGTTGTTTTTTCAACGTTTTTTGCAATAAAGTCCCTGACAGCTAAAGAAATCGCTAAATTGAGTGCAAAGGACTCATGCAGTGGCAGAAAAGTAGGATGCAAAATAATACTCAAGGATAGATTTTTATGGGGTTCGCTTTCCCAGCTACTGCCAATTTGTCCTCTGCCTTGCGTCTGTTGAAAGGTCGAAATGACAGTTCCCTCGATTGGTTTGCTTTTTGATAGTAATTCCAAGGCATACAGATTGGTCGATTCTAACTCCGGGAAGTCAAGCAGAACCTTTCCTACAAAAAGTGTGTTTTTAGTATACAAATTGAAATTAATTAGTATTTTTAATAAACTTTGTGATGTATTTCAACCTTATTTGCAAAACTAATAAAATCTGAATTTGGATTCACAAATAAAAGTAGCACCACGGAAACTGAGCGTAGAAGAAACGAACGACCTGATAATAGACAGTATTCAGGACATTAAAGGGAAAAACATTGTTCAGCTCGACTTACGACATATAGAGGACGCTCCCGCCGATTTCTTTATTATTTGCGAAGGAGAATCCAGTACACAGGTAAAAGCAATATCCGATAATATATACCGCCGACTAAAAGAGGAAGCCCGAACAGGGCCGGTACACGTGGAAGGGCAGCGAAACTCGCGGTGGATTTGTATGGATTATTTTCCAACAGTAGTACATATTTTTTATAAAGAGACCCGAGCTTTTTACGAATTGGAAGACCTGTGGAGTGACGCAATATTCACAGAATATGAAAATTTGTAGTCAAATTTGCGGTTTTGGTCGAGCATTGGCAACGAAAAGGCGTCAGTCGCGTTTTTAATCGAAATGAATTTTTTTCAAAAAAAAGTGTGAATCAGCAAAAAGTGTGTTTTTAGATGGAGAACAACAAAGAAAATAAACCAAGCGGACCAAAATTCAATACTTTTTGGATTTACGGGATTATCGCATTGCTTCTTATTGCGTTGAATATCTGGAGTTTAGGAGATGCCAAGAAAGAGCCAATTGACTTTAATGTATTGAAGCAGATGTTGGCGCAGCAAGATGTGGAGAAAATTGAGGTCATCAACCACAACGTGGCGCATGTTTTTATTAAAGAAGATCGCCTGTCCAAATACCCGGATGCAAATAAAAACACCCTAAATGTAAGTGGGGATCGTTATCACTTTCGAATGAATGTGGGTTCAGAGCAGTATTTCTATGAGCACGTAGAAGAAATACAAAGAGAAGCAAAGATACCAAGCGATCAAATCATTGGCCCCAAGCCGGTAACAAAATCGAATTTCCTGCCGCAATTGTTGAGTTGGATCATTCCTTTTGCACTCATTATTATTATTTGGATATTTATTATGCGTCGTGTCGGTGGTGGCGCCGGCGGACCAGGTGCGCAGATTTTTAATATTGGTAAGTCGAAAGCTACTTTATTCGATCAGAATACCAAAGTAAGCGTGACTTTCCAGGATGTGGCAGGCTTGGATGAAGCGAAGGAAGAAGTGATGGAAGTCGTTGATTTTCTTAAAAATCCGAAAAAATATACAGCACTTGGTGGTAAGATTCCGAAAGGCGTATTGCTCGTAGGCCCTCCGGGTACAGGTAAAACCTTACTGGCTAAGGCTGTAGCCGGCGAAGCAGGTGTGCCATTCTTTTCGATTTCTGGTTCTGATTTTGTAGAAATGTTTGTAGGCGTAGGCGCTTCGCGGGTGCGCGATTTGTTCAAGCAAGCTCGTGAAAAAGCGCCCTGCATTGTGTTTATTGATGAGATAGACGCGATTGGCCGCGCTAGAGGCCGCGCTAACTTTCAAGGTGGCAACGACGAACGCGAAAATACACTCAACCAGTTGCTGGTAGAAATGGATGGATTCAGCACGGATAAAGGGGTGATCCTAATGGCTGCTACCAATCGCCCGGATGTATTGGATTCTGCCCTGCTACGCCCAGGTCGTTTCGACCGTCAGATTGGCATTGATCGCCCTGATTTGAAGGGACGCGAAGCGATTTTTAATGTGCATTTGAAAAATATCAAAAAATCACCAGATGTAACGGCTTATGCTTTGTCAGAAATGACACCAGGCTTTGCCGGTGCTGATATCGCCAATGTTTGTAACGAAGCGGCTTTGATTGCTGCCCGTCGCAATAAAAAAGCGGTGGATATGGAGGATTTTAACTCGGCGCTTGATAGAGTGATCGGTGGTTTGGAAAAGAAGAATAAACTTATTTCACCCGACGAAAAGAAAATCATCGCTTTCCACGAAGCCGGCCACGCCGTATGCGGCTGGTACCTAGAACATGCTTCTCCATTGGTGAAAGTGACGATTGTGCCACGTGGCATTGGTACTTTGGGCTACGCCCAATATTTGCCTAAAGAAGAGTACATTACCCGCACCGAGCAACTACTCGATCGGATGTGTATGACTTTCGGCGGGCGTGCGGCTGAAACGATTATTTTTAATAAGGTTTCGACCGGTGCGCAAAGTGATTTGGATCAGGTGACGAAGATGGCTTACAGCATGATTACTGTTTTTGGTATGAATGAAAAAGTAGGTCAAGTATCTTTCTACGGTATGTCGCAAGATCAGTTTATGCAACGCCCATATTCGGATGAAACGGCGACGCTGATTGATGAAGAAGTGCGCAAAATGCTGGATAGCCAGTTTGAACGTGCTAAAGATTTGCTGCGCGAGCGTCGTAGAGAATTGGAAATATTAGCAGATGCCTTACTCGAAAAAGAAGTGCTGCATAAATCTGATATAGAGCGGCTAATCGGGCCAACGCCTTATGCTGCGAATAATGAACATATGCGCCTCAATGGATTTACTCGTGTTGAGACCGCCGAAACAGAAGAAGCGGAGGCGGAGGCGCCCAAGGAAGCTTAAATTTGGGCTCATGGGTTGAAAGGTTGACGGGTTGAAGTAATATATATTTCAACTCGTCAATCTTTTAATTCATCAACTTCTTCAAAATCGGATAACTAAAAACCGCTACCAAAATAATCACCACGCCCCAATAAAAATGGCTACTTAACTCCTCATTTTCTTTCAATAGAACCCAAGCCATAAGAATGCCGTAAACCGGCTCTAAATTAATCGTAAGATTGGATGTAAATGCCGAAATATGCCGTAATGACTTGATTGCCAGTACATAACCAAGTGTAGTACAAAGCAGAGCTAATACGATTAAGTAAAACCAATCCATTCGAGTAGGTATCATATTAATCTCTTCTTTAGTAATGATGTAATAAACAGGAAGTACGATACTCAAGAATAACCAAGCACTTCCCAATTCTAAAAAAGTGATTTCCATTGCGTTATGCTGTCCAATTATTTTTTTGTTGAAGGTAGCAAATAACGCTATGATAAATGCTGCCAAAATACCTACCCAAAGCCCAGGAAGCATAGATAATTTCGTACCATTTACAATCAACGCCATCCCAGGAATAATGAGCAATCCTAATGCGATTTCATACCAAACGACTCGTTTACGTATAATGAGCGGTTCAACCAAGGAAGTGAAAAACGAGGTGGTAGCCATCGCCACGAGCGCAATGGAGGCATTTGCCAATTTGATTGAGCCGTAAAACGCCAGCCAGTGCAGCGCTACCAATATACCGATGCCCATAAATTGCAGGATTTGCTTGCGAGGTAGTGTGCGAAAAAGCCTTCCAACTTTGATCAAAAATAATAAACTGACGCTGGTAAGTAATACCCGCCACCAAACTAAGGGCAGCGCCGACAAACTAATCAAATCACCTAAAATAGCAGTGAAACCAAAAAGGAAAACGGCGATATGCAGTTCGATATAAGCTCTCGTAACAGGATTCATTGATAGCGTTTGACCAACAAAGGAACAAAATTTATCACATTTGCAGTGGGCGAATGTCAACAAGTTTTGAGCTTAGGCGTTTGAACAATGCAAACATGATTTTTTATCAAAAATGGAACAAATATGTCTGTAAAAATTGGCGAAAAAGCTCCTGTATTTACGCTATATTCTTCTGATAAACAACCAGTTTCGCTGGAAAATTATAAAGGCAAAAAAGTAGTGCTATTATTTTTTCCGCTTGCGTTTACCAGTGTTTGTACCACCGAACTTTGCGCCATGCGCGATGATATTAATATTTATAATGATTTGAATGCCCAAATCCTCGCTATTTCAGTGGATTCGCCGCAAACGCTGAATCGTTTTAAGCAAGATCAAAATTTAAATTTTACTTTATTGAGCGATTTTAACAAAGAGGTTTCCAGGATTTATGATGCTTTGTACGAAGAGTTTTCTCTTGGTATGAGAGGCGTATCCAAGCGCGCCGCATTTGTAATCGACAAAGATGGAACGGTTCGTTATGCAGAAGTGTTGGAATCTGCGGGAGATTTACCTAATTTTGAGGCCATCAAACAAATTTTGGCAAAACTGAACTAAATAAGGAATGTGCTATGTGAAATTTGGGATTAATTTTTTAAATTTCATATATCATATCTCAAATTTTATAAAATGTTATACGATCTCTCTGTAGAAGAAATGGAAGAAGTGCTGGTGGAAGACGAAGTGTCGGATACAGACATTGGGGACGTCGCGCATTTGATTGTGTATAATGACGATCATAATACTTTCGACTGGGTGATCCAGTGTTTTATAGAAATTCTTGGGCATACGCCGGAACAATCGGAACAACTTGCGCTCATTATTCATTTCAAAGGCAAAGCCACCGTCAAAACCGCCCCCAAAAATGAGCTCAAACCCAAGAAAGACGCACTTGTAGATCGTGGACTCTCGGCGGTAATTGAAGAATAATAATAAAATCAACCTCATTTAATTAAATAAGGTTGATTTTATATTTATCAGTTTTCTATTTTTATTACTTCACCCATTTCCCTTGCGCAAAAATGCTATCCTTGTTCCAGGTTGGGCGCGCCGGGTCAGTGGCGGTCAAATAACTTATTAAAAAGTTCAGTTTTACATAAGTTTGCCCCCCTTCAAAATTAAACGAATCATTTAGTTCATCGGAAGGTTTATGATAATGATTTTGTGTAAAATCTTTAATTTTTGCATCAAGTTCCTCACTAGAACCCTGCGCTTTTAAACCATATTTAATATGCAATGCCGGAATGCCTTGCAGTACAAAATTATATTGATCGCTCCTTACAAAGCGCACTTCCTGAGGCATATGATCTTGCATCACTTCCAATCCCAATTGATTGGCAGCGGATTTTACATTGTCCATCAAGCTCGAATGCTCAGCGCCCAAAGGCACTACACCCAGTAATGGCGCGATCAGCGTGGGCATATCGGTGTTCACGTCGGCGACAATTTTATCTTTGGGTACCGTAGGATTATTTGAAAAATATAATGATCCCAGCAAGCCCATTTCCTCAGCGGTGACCATCACAAATAAGATAGAACGCTTGGGTTTATTATTTTTTAATTGTGTATATAATTTTGCAATTTCTAATAAACTCGCCACACCCGAAGCATTATCATGTGCACCATTATAAATAGAATCGCCTTCTATTGGGCGCCCTACGCCCACGTGATCCAAGTGCGCGGTATGCACGACGTATTCATTTTTTAATTTTGAATCAACGCCAGGAATTTTACCAATTACATTATAACTTTCGATTTCTTCATAAGAAGTAACGGTATGCGCTTTTAAAGTGCCAGGAATTGTTACATTATTATTACTATTGTATAATATGGCTGCTAGTTCTTTTGCAGATTTATCAGGTTGCCCCATTAATTTTCCAAGCCCTTCCCAACTCAAAGACGCTACAAATTTTAATGCCGGATAAGGATTATAATAATTTTTATTAGATTTTACATTTGGCAAAACCACACCACGCGCGCCACGAGCCGCCTGCTCGGCAGAACGACTAAAATTATTATTACCAACATTAATGGAAGGCAACAATAGCACACCAACTGCTCCATGCTTATAAGCCATGTCCAATTTGGTATTTTGTCGGCCAAGATGCGCCGTTTCGGTGCTGCCAAATTTATCTTCAGGTACTCGATCTAATAATATTACAATTTTCCCTTTTACATCAAGATTTTTATAATCATTATGTCCTATTTTATCAGCATCAATTCCAAAACCAGCAAATACAACCGGCGCTTCTGCGGAGTTTTCTTTTTGATTAAAATCGCCTCGAAAAACATAATCTTTTCCTGGTTCTAAGGTTTGTTCACCATTTTTAGTTTTCAACACCAAAGAAGATGCCGCTGCATCAGGTTTGGCGCTTCGTATCATCACTTTCTGGCGATAAGTGCCTTGTTCACCTGCAGGTGTTAGCCCTAACTTTTTATATTGAGATTCAACATATTGCACTGCTGTTTCAAAGCCCGGCGTGCCTGGCAATCGCCCAAGCAAGGCATCATCGGCAAGGTAAGCGATATGCGCTTTCATCGCATCGCCCGAAGCTTTTTCCAAACAAGCCTTGACTTCTTCCGGGATATTTTTTTGCGCACAGAGCGAGGTGACAGATAATAGCGTGAAGAGAATTAAGCTTTTTTGCAGGAATTGACTTTTCATAATGAGTCGGATTTTTATATGATTCAAAAAATGTGGTGATTGTAAGACACCTCTTATCATTTTTTTTTTCCATTTTTCGCTACATTTGCCCATGCAAAATGCGGAACTCAGCATATCAAAACCATCCAAATGGCTATTTTACAGCTTTAGCGTTATTACGCTCTTGAGTATTTTTATAGCGGCGATCAGTGAATTTTATTACACCCTGGCTTTACCGGCATTTTTTTTATTGGTTTATTTTACAATTGTTGACTTCAGAACCATTTTTTTTATTTTATTGGCGTTCATTCCTTTATCCACAGAAATATTCCTACCCAATGGCTTTGGCACCGATCTACCTACCGAACCGTTTATTGTTGGACTGATGATGGTGTATTTACTTTTTGTGTCGCGCCATAGCGAACGCATGGAAGCGGGCTTCTTTCGGCATCCTATTACTACTTTATTATATTTACACTTTGGTTGGATACTAATAACGACGGTTACTTCGAGCCTGTTTTTTATTTCTTTTAAATATCTCTTAGCAAAATTCTGGTATATTATTACATTTTATTTCCTGGCAGGAATGCTGGTGCGCAAGGAACGCGACGTTCGGCAGGTGTTCTGGTTTATTTTTATACCCTTGATGATCACAGTATTTTATTCACTTGCCAAGCATTCAGTTTATGGATTTTCCTTTGAATCGGTCTTTCGGGTATTACATCCTTTTTATCGAAATCATGTAGCATACGCGGCAATCCTGGCGACGTTCGTGCCATTTCTTTGGTTTGCTCGGCAATGGTACCCGATATTTGGTTTCAAATGGTTATTATTAGCAGGATCATTATTAATTGTATTAATTGCTATTCAATTATCTTACACGCGAGCGGCTTATGTAGCAATTTTTATTGCAATAGGCGCTTACTATATGATACGATTTAAATTAATGAAATATGCACTGGCAGCTGGAACAATTATCGCTATTGCTTTGGCAACCTATCTTACAGTAAATAATCGTTATTTAGAATTTGCACCCAATTATGAACAAACCATTACACATACAGACTTTAATAATTTGCTGGAAGCTACTTATCAATTAGAAGATATTTCCACGATGGAGCGCGTATTTCGCTGGGTAGCAGCAGGTTATATGAGTAAAGAAAAACCAATTTTTGGTTTTGGGCCTGGCAATTTTTATAGTTTTTATTGGCCTTATACGGTGAGTAGTTTTGAAACGTATGTTAGTGATAATCCTGAAAGATCGGGTATTCATAGTTATTATCTGATGGTGTTGGTAGAACAGGGCTATGTTGGGCTTGTTATTTACCTGGCGCTATTATTTTATATTCTCATTCGAGGCGAACAAATATATCATCGTATGCAAAGCATTCGTAAAAAGCAGATTGTAATGATCGCTTTATTGATGATAATTATTATTTCCGCATTACAATTAATTAATGATTTATTAGAAACCGATAAAATCGGGCCCTTCTTTTTTATGTCTATGGCAATTTTAGTAAATATGGATGTGGAAAGTAAGAAATCGGTGTAAAAGCATATAGGGTTTTAGGCTCTTTTATGAATCAAATTATATATCCTACAAGGTCTTAGCAGGAGTGAATTTTTGGAAAAGCCATATTGCTTGTATCATCGCTAACGGGAAAGTAATCATCCACAACGCGCCGATGTAATACAACAATGGGTAGAAAAAGGCAAAAATGATGACGGGCAGTAGCAATCCATTATACAGCATTCCTCGATACAACCATTTCCTATTTACTTGATTGCGGAAAGCAAACGCTGCAAACAGTGTGGACAAACTCATAAAAAAGTAACCCAGGCAATCTACCGCCATCAAAAAGGTTTTGGTTCCAAATATCAAGACGTGCGTTTCATTAATTTCCCCGCGCAACTGCGCCGGTACGACCACCGTCAACTGACTAAAATAAACCAAATCCACCAGTACGCCGTACATGATAGCAAAAGCAACACCAATAGCTGTCCAAATTTTCAGATTTTCCGAAACACTGTAATGCAGGCAGATCATCGTCACCACGAACGGAGGCGCTAAAAACAAGGATGGCAAAAACAGCCAAAACAAATCCTGCGGGTGAGGTAGCATCTTGAAGGTAGATAATAGCTGCGCCACCGAATACCCCAATGCAAATAATAACGATATAACTGCCGACCAATAACCGATGGTTTTTGCATTATTCATGGCTTGATTTTAGAATTTGAATACCCTTCTGTTTCATTTGCTCCAGCAATTTTTTAGGAATAGGGCGACAAGCGCAATGCTTGATATGCTCCAAATGCCATTTTACTCGTTGCTCAAAGCTTGGATTTTTCGGCATCACGTTTTGTTCATGCCAGGTTTTATTGATTTTCATGGTCTATCATAATTTCCTACGAGCCCTCCCTTAAAGCGATTGACGAAGAGGTCAATAGATGCTAAACACTCAATGTCAGTCGTTTTTTTACAATTTTCACTGCATCCACCATCGCCCAAATCCAGAAAATAATGGCATACAACGTCCCCATATCGTGCAGTAAACGCGGCAGCCAGTGTTTCCAAAAGACCGCCGGGTCGGGATTTGCCGCTACGAACACTGGCAGAAAAATAGAATTGAGATTGTAAAAAATAATAGTCGCTGCCAATATCATTGCCCCGCGTACTGCTTCCCCAGCATACATCTGCCCAAAGCCAGGCGCCAAAAAAGAAAGAAACCCTGCCAACGCCGGATGCTTTTTCATAGCGATTTTTGTTTCAAATTCGGCTACAATTGCTGAAGATGCAATGATTTATGTCAGGGAGAATGTGAGAGTTTGGCAAGGATTTTAAATGCAAAGCCCCGACACTTTCGCATCGGGGCTTTTTGCTGCGCCCCCTCTTGGGCTCGAACCAAGGACCTACGGATTAACAGTCCGCCGCTCTAACCGACTGAGCTAAGGAGGCTTTTGTGTTTGATAACACTGCGTTCTTCTGTTCAGTTCCCGTCTTATGTAAGACCGTTTCCCAAAAGAGCGGTGCAAAGTTATGCTAACCGCGATAAAAATGCAATATTTGCCGAAAATTTTTCAAAAACACTTCGCATGAGTCTATTAGCAGTAGGTACCGTAGCTTTCGACGATATTGAAACACCCTTTGGCCGCGCCGAGCGTGTGATCGGCGGCGCAGCAACTTATATTACTTTGGCCGCGTCTTATTTTACGGATGATTTGAAAATTGTATCCGTTATCGGCGACGATTTCCCGCAGGCGGAATTGGATTATATGCGCTCGCGGGGGATTGACTTGAGCGGTTTGCAAATAAAAAATGGGGAGAAGTCTTTTTTCTGGGCGGGGCGCTACCATAAAAATATGAACGACCGTGATACACTCGATACGCAACTCAATGTGCTGGCGACTTTTGACCCCGTATTGCCGGAATCTTATAAAAATACCGAATATTTGATGCTGGGCAATCTGACGCCGACTGTGCAAATGCGTGTATTGGAGCAATTTCCGGTGCGCCCGAAACTCGTGGCGTTGGATACGATGAATTTTTGGATGAATGTCGCTTTGAGCGAATTGCTGGAAGTATTGAAAAAAGTAGATGTGCTGACCATCAATGATGAGGAAGCGCGTCAGCTCTCAGGTGAAAATGCTTTGGTAAAGGCTGCTCGGCGCATTCATCAAATGGGACCGAAGTATTTGGTCATCAAAAAAGGCGAACATGGCGCGTTGCTATTTGCCGACGATGAAGTATTTTTCGCGCCTGCGCTGCCCTTGGCAGAAGTAGTGGATCCGACCGGCGCAGGCGATACCTTCGCGGGTGGTTTTATAGGATACTTGGCAAGTACAGGTGATTTGTCGTTCAACAATATGAAAAGAGCTGTGATTTATGGCTCGGCGATGGCGTCCTTTTGCGTGGAACGCTTTAGCATTGAGCGATTGAAGGGACTTTCTAAACAGGAAATCAACGACCGCGTGGCGCAGTTTGCTCGCTTGGTCAATTTCGATTATTAAATACAGCCGAAAACGTTTACAAAACGTTAAAACGCCCTTTGTTCGCAGCATTCTTATTAAATTGCGGTTGAAAAAATAATTGCCGTTATGAAAAGTTTAATTGCTACTTTACTAAGCTTGTTTGTTGTTCTAAATGCGTATGCCACTGGCATTCAATTTTTTGAAGGGACTTGGGAAGAAGCTTTGGCTGCGGCCAAAACTCAGGATAAAGTCATTTTCGTAGATGCTTACGCGGTATGGTGCGGCCCTTGCAAAAGAATGGCCAAAGAAGTTTTTCCGAATGAAGAAGTAGGTAATTTTTACAATCGCAACTTTATCAGTATGCAAATTGATATGGAGCGCGGTATGGGCTTGGATTTTGGTAAACAATATCCGGTAGCGGCCTTTCCGACCTTGTTTTTTATTGATGGCGATGGGAAAGTGGTGCATCAGGTGCGCGGGGCGCAGTCGGCGGAGGCGTTTTTGAATATTGGTAAAAAAGTGCTCGGTATGAACGACCGCAGCAAGGATTATGCGGCGGAGTATGAAAAAGGCAAACGCGAACCGGAATTAATTTATAATTATATCCGTGCTTTGAACAAAGCCGGTAAGCCAAGTTTGAAAATCTCCAATGATTACCTGCGTTCGCAGAAGGATTTGACTACTGAATTCAATCTGAATTTTATTCTGGAAGCCTCGACCGAAGCGGATTCTAAGATTTTTGACTGGCTGATAGAATATCGCAATCAAATTGCCAAACTCAATTCGGTGGACGAAGTGAATCAGCGGATATGGGATGCTTGTTTGGCTACTGCGCAGAAAGCGATTGAATTTGGGAGTGAAGATTTGGTGAAAGAGGCGATTTCTAAATTGAAAAAACATTACCCGGAACGTGCGGCTGCTTTTGAATCGCAAACCTGGATGGCGTTTTATTTGCAAACGAATGATACAGATAAATATATAAAAGCCGCCAAAAGCTACGCCAAAAAAGATATTTACGACGATGCAAAAGAACTGCAAACACTTACGACTACGCTCGTCAAACGATTCAATGACAATAAAAATGCAATGAGCCTGGCCGAAGACCTCGCCAAAAGAGCTTCCGATATTGGGCAGGCTTCGCTCTATCATCTCATTTATGCTGATGTATTGTATCGCAATGGCAAAAAGTCACAGGCTTTAGAAATGGCGCGCAAAGCGATGGATTTGGCTAAAAATGAAGGCGAACCTGCCATACGTATGGCTGAATCCGTTATTCAAAAGTTGGAAGGATAATTGATGGCTGAAGAACAAACCAGAACCGAAATAAGCAAAATGGGCGAGTTTGGCTTGATTGAGCGACTCACCAAGGATATTCAATTGCAAAATACATCCTCACTCAAAGGTGTGGGCGATGATGCGGCGGTGATTGATAATAATGATTTTCTGACTATCGTGAGTACGGATATGCTCGTGGAGGGCATTCACTTTGACTTGATGTACACGCCGCTCAAACATTTGGGCTACAAAGTAGTGGTGGTCAATTTGTCCGATATTTATGCAATGAACGCCATCCCCAAGCAAATCGTGATTTCTATTGCAATGTCCAATCGTTTTTCGGTGGAGGCGCTGGAAGAATTGTACGCAGGGATTTATGCAGCTTGCAAATATTATAACGTTGATTTAGTCGGCGGCGACACATCCGCGTCGAATAAAGGCTTGATTATCAGCGTGACCGCAATTGGGCAAGGCGAAAAAGAAAAATTAGCTTACCGCAATGGTGCTCAGGTCGGCGATTTGATTTGTATCACGGGCAATGTCGGCTCGGCTTATCTTGGTTTGCAAATTCTGGAGCGCGAAAAGCAATTGTATTTAGATAATCCAAATATTCAACCCAATCTGGAAGAGCAGGCTTACCTCGTGGGGCGACAATTGAAGCCAGAAGCGCGCAAAGATGTGATTGAAATGTTTGCCAAAAATAATTTGATTCCTACTGCTATGATTGATGTGTCGGATGGCGTAGCTTCTGATTTGATGCACATTTGCAAACAATCCAACGTTGGCGCTTATCTGGAAGAAAGCGGCGTACCCATTCATCCTGATGCGCAACTACAAGCAATCAATTTTCGGCTCGACCCGATTACTTGCGCCCTAAGTGGCGGTGAGGATTATGAATTGTTATTTACGATCAATCCTAAAGATGTAGATAAAATCAAGTTTCTGCCGGATATTTACATCGCCGGTGAAATTATACCCGCCAAAGACGGCATCAAACTCCACACCAAAGGCGGCAATATCCACGACATTACAGCACAGGGCTGGCAACATTTTAAATGATTGACTATTTTTTATTTTTATGTAATATTAAATTAAAGTTGAGTTCTTTTAAAACCTGATATTCACTTTTTTAGTAAATAATCAATTAATAAAAAACGCCCGCAAGAATAAGACTCACGAGCGTGTAAAAACAGGATGTAAATTCTTTAGAATGCAGTAAGTTCAGCCTCTCTGCTCCTTCGGTCGCCGAAGGCTTGCCGCAGGTGAAACTGACTTCTGTCGTCTATTCTAAGCAATTAGAATATCCTGCGAAGGCACGATACTGCCAGGTTTGATGGGCAAAGTCAGTTGCAACACGCCGTCTTCGTATTTTGCAACAATGCCTCCCGAATCAATGCTACTGTCAATCAAAAAACTCCTTTCAAACGAAACGAGGCGATATTCGTAGCGTACCCAGTTCTGATCTTCATTTTCCTCTTGTTTGGATCTTTTATATGAAATGGTCAATTCATTGCCTTGCACGGAAATTTTAAAATCCTCTTTTTTTCTACCGGGCGCTGCGAAATACAATTCATAACTTTCGTCCGTTTTTAATACATTTACAGGAATGCGGAAATATCCGCTGTGCCAATGTTTGTGGCGACCCCAGCCTTTCGGGCCGCATGAATGATGGTGCATCATAATTTTTAAAATTTACGATTTACGAATGCCGACTTATGATTGATTTTAATCTTTAATAATCAGCGTTTTGAAATAAAAAAATTATATCGAAATTACATTAAACAAAATCCCAATAACCGATCCCCGATAACAAATAACCTTTTTGTTACACTAAATCCCTTTCCCGGTACGTCGGAGTCCTATCTTCTTCTTTTGCGCGTTCAAATCTTCTCGCGTAGAATCGGTAATTGCCCGCCTCCAATGGCTCTGGCCCTTCAGGTAAATAGTGCGGATGGTAGCCAAATCTTCGATGTAATCGATGCCGGAATAGCATACCCATAATAAATCGAATAATAAGTATAAATACCACCAATCGAATCAGGAAAAAAGGCATGATCGTCAGGGCGAGGAAGCCCAGCACTGCCACTATTGCTATTTTGGGAAAATACATGGTTTTCTATTTTTGAATTAAAAAATGTTGTTGCGCCACGCTATTTTGCCGGCAGGTTTTTACATCGCGCTTACAAAAAGGAAGACGAGTGAGGCAGGATTTTACTTTAATAAATTTTCGATAATTTTGGATGGTCGAATAAGGCGCTGCGGTCGTCGAGAAATTGAGAGATAACAGAATAATTTAAAGCAAACAAAACCTAAAGCCTATGCTCCGTTTCTCCCGCACCATTCGCCGCCGCTTGCTCGATTCGGGCAGCAGCATCCCAGCGAGATGGTCTATCGGTGGCAAAAATATTTTTTCATTCAATCTCGTGTCATGGGTACAGATTATACCTCATAAAGCCTTATCATCTGCTTTCCGCCCGCCGCAGCGTTGCCGCCACTTCTCTTTCAATTGAGCGCGTTCCGCCTCGCTCATGTTTGCCCACTTTTCGCGCCAGGCTTTGTGCCGAGTGTAGTGTTTGTTGGGATACCCGCCAGGTTTGCCGCGCCAACCACCAAATAAAATTTTGGATAAGATCAGCAACCCAACTGCTTGCCAATACGTGAGGGCTTTCGCGGAAGTGACCTCCGGTAGAATGGCATTCCACAACAACATCACCGCCCAGCCGCCTAATAGCACAGCTATAATAAAAAGCGGTAAGAGCATGAATTTTTTCTTCGCATTCATTGTATGTTGAAATTTAGCGGTTTATCATTTATGGAACGCGGATTAAATCAGTGCGCTATCCTTATTATAAAAAATGTTCTTTATTTCAATATTCAACCAAATCTTTATACAAATCTTCCAGGCGCTTGCGCAAATGTTTGACAGCATAGCCCTTGCGGGAAATAATGGTTTTGAGGTTCTCGCCTTTGGCGTCGGCGATTTCCTGCAAGGTCATTTGCTCCAATTCGTTCAGGATAAAGACTTCGCTTTGTTTTTCAGGCAATTCGTCTAAGGCCGCGAATAAGGCCTCCCAAAATAACTCGCGCAAATGCTCGTCTTCGGGCGTCACGCTATCCATGAGCAATACTTCGGCGATATTCCACTCGCCGTCTTCGTCCTCGTAGCCATAGTCTTCCAAAGATTCGGGCTTCTTTTTTCTAAACCAGTCGGTGATTCTGTTTCTGGCAACGCGGTACAGCCAGGCGCTCACGCTTTCGATGGCCTCCACTTCGGGTTGGTTGCTGAGCTGCACCCATACATCCTGCAAAATATCTTCGGCATCTTCGTCGGTAGGTACGCGCCCGCGAATGAAGCCAAACAACTGCTTGCCGTAAGTGCTGACCGCCTGTATGACATTTTGTTCTGCCATTAAAATATTTGTTCGATTCGTCAGTTATACTCAGGCAGACGAATGAACCCTAAATTTACTTTGAAATTCTATCTTTGTCAGCAAATTTGACGCAATGAAAAAATTTAGCCTGCTTTTTATACTTGGAATTCTAATACTGGCAATTGCCTGCAAAAATGAATCCGCTCAAAATACTTCCACTACCGACACGCCTACACAAGCCGTCGCTGTGCCCAGCTTCGACCGCGACTCGGCCTACGCTTTCGTAGCAAAACAGGTAGAATTTGGCCCCCGTGTACCCGGCTCTGATGCGCATAAGGCTTGCAAAGACTGGCTCGTAGGCAAATTCAAATCTTACGGTGCAGATGTCATTGAGCAAAATTTTGAAGCGAAAACTTACTACGGCGCTACGCTTCCGGCTACGAATATCATCGCGCAATTCAATCCGCAGGCCGGCAAACGCATTCTTTTAGCAGCGCATTGGGATTCGCGTCACGCGGCGGATTCGCCCCTGAGTACCGAGCGCAAGAACGAAGCCATCCTTGGCGCGGACGACGGCGGCAGCGGCACGGCAGTACTCTTGGAAATCGCTCGCCAATTGCAGCAGCATCCCATTGAAATGGGCGTAGATATTATTCTTTTCGACGCGGAAGACCTCGGCGAAAGTGGTACAGAAGATCCCAATTCTAATACCACCTGGTGTTTGGGTTCGCAGTATTGGTCGCGCAATATTCATACCGGCAACTACCGCCCGCAATATGGCATTCTGCTCGATATGGTTGGTTCTAAAGGTGCGCAGTTTCCGGTGGAGCAATATTCGCAGCAATTTGCACCGCAAGTAGTACGCGAGGTTTGGCTGCTTGCGCAAAATATGGGCTATAATAATTATTTCCTGCAAACCAATGGCGGCGGCGTCACCGATGACCATTATTTTGTGAATACCATCGCCCGCATTCCGATGATCGATATCATTAATCGCTCCGGCGCAACGGAGACAGGCTTCGGTGCGCATTGGCACACCCATAACGATAATTTAGACGTAATCGACAAACGCACGCTCAAGGCAGTTGGACAGGTCGTCACCGCTGTGATCTACCGAGAGCATAATGGAACACTCTAAAAAATGCTGTTGATGCTGGGAAGCTATGGATTCTATGGATACAACCATATTGTATTGCGGGATTATCTTTTGTAGAAAAAGATTCCATAAATGAATACAATTTGGAGCACTAGCGTTGCAATCTTGTTTTGCAATTCTTTGATAGCACAGGGCTTTTTTGTCAAAGGCATTATGATAGATAGCCTTACGAAAGAACCCATTCCTTTCGCAGCGATACAATTAAAAAACACTGAAATCGGAACCACCAGCAATGTAGAAGGTAATTTTGAGTTAGAAATCCCATTTGATCGTCGCCACGATACCCTTTTTATTAGTTGTTTGAATTATCAAACCAAGGCAATTCCTGCGGATCAATTAAAAGAAAAGGATAATCTTATTGCACTCTTTCCAATATCTTACGAATTAGCAGAAGTAGTTGTACAAGGTAAGCCTAAACGAACCGAACGCTTAGGTGTGTATAGCAAACAAAGCAGTTCTCAATTTTCTCCTTGGATAGGGCATCAAATAGCAGTTTTTATTCCCAATCACGACAAATCTAAAGGACAATTAAAAAAGGTTGGTATATATCTGACCGATTGGGGTAAGCCAAATGCACCTTTTAGAATCCGTATTTATAATATGGGACAAGATTCATTTCCAGATCAAGACATTTTAAAAGAGAGTCTTGTCATAAAAGCTGAAAAGAAAGGTTGGTTTTGGTATGATATTTCAAGTTACGATGTGTATTTTCCTGAAAATGGCGCTTTTATAGCAATGGAACTTGTGTTTACGGATAAAAAATACTATTGGCATCATTGGTTTGGCGAAGGCGAGAAGAGAGAAAAGAGAACCAGGTATGGTTCAACCATTGGTTTGACAAAAAAGACAGATGATTCTTGGACGTTTTTTAAACGTACTTCCTGGAAAAAGAGTTTTATAAATCCTTCTCTCAACGCCATGATTGCCGCTGAAGTGGATTTTTTTGATTAAATTTCGTTTCATAAATATCATAGCATCAAAAAATCAATAGTATCCATAGGAAATGCAGCTCAAAAACTACATCGCTGGTGTCCTCGTGCCGCCCTACTCCGGTGTGTATCTGGATAATGTGAATCCCGCTACGGGCAAAATGTATTCCCATATCCCCGATTCGGATGAACGCGACGTGCAATTGGCTGTAGATGCTGCGGAAAAGGCTTTTCCAACCTGGTCGAAAATGAGTATTGACGAGCGTTCCCGCATTCTGATGCGCATTGCAGATTTGATTGAGTCCAAGCTCGAAGAATTGGCGCTTACCGAAACGATTGACTCTGGCAAAGCTATCAGCACTTCCCGTACCGTGGACATCCCCCGCGCACAGGCGAACTTTCGTTTTTTTGCAAATGCGATCACGCAATTTGGTTCTGAATCTTACCACGCGGCGGGCGAAGCCATCAACTATACCTTGCGCCAACCCATTGGGGTGGTCGGTTGCATTTCCCCCTGGAATTTGCCTTTGTATCTTTTCACCTGGAAAATCGCGCCGGCCTTGGCATCGGGCAATTGTGTTGTAGCGAAGCCCTCCGAACTCACGCCGATGACGGCTTTTCTGCTGTCGCAAATTTGTATCGAAGCTGGCTTGCCCGCAGGTGTATTAAATATTGTGCATGGCTTGGGAGGTAAAGCAGGACAAGCAATTGTAGAACATTCAAATATTAAAGCGATTTCTTTCACTGGTGGCACGGTCACAGGGCGCAAGATTGCGCAAGTCGCCGCACCGATGTTCAAGAAATTATCTTTGGAATTAGGTGGCAAGAATCCTAATTTAATCTTTGCGGACTGCAATTTTGAAGAAGCCGTAGCGACTACGATTCGATCTTCTTTTGCCAATAATGGTCAAATTTGTCTCTGTGGCTCGCGGGTGTATGTGCAACATCCTATTTATGAACGTTTTAAAAATGAATTAATAATTCGAACTAAAAATTTAAAAACCGGTAATCCTTTGGAGGAACAGCACGATCTTGGGGCGCTCGTTTCAAAAGGACATTTAGAAAAAGTGCAAGGGTATCTCGAATTGGCGAAAGCAGAAGGCGGCAATATTCTCTGCGGCGGCGAGCGGTTGGCTATGGGCGGTGAGAATGCAGAAGGCTATTTTTTAAGTCCAGCGATTATTGAAGGCTTGTCGAATGACTGCCGTTGCAATCAGGAAGAAATTTTTGGCCCCGTCATTACCATCGCACCGTTTGACACCGAAGCAGAAGCGATCGAACTCGCCAATGGCACAGGCTACGGGCTTGCCAGCACCGTCTGGACGCAGGATATTTCCAGAGCGAATCGAGTGGCAGAGCAGTTGCAAGCTGGCATTGTCTGGATCAACTGTTGGATGCTGCGCGATTTGCGAACGCCTTTTGGCGGGGTGAAGCACTCTGGCGTTGGGCGCGAGGGTGGTTTTGAAGCGCTGCGCTTTTTTACCGAGGCGAAGAATGTATGTGTGAAGTATGGTGGATATTGAATAATGTTTAATTCCCCTGCCCACCTTCCACTTCATCCAAATATTCCACATCTCGCGTCTCTGCGGGCTCTTCGATTTTACGAACGCTACCAAATTCGCGCTCCAATGCTTGCTGCACGCGCTCTTTGCGCCGCTCGCTGAATAGGAAATTCTTTTGTACTTCTTTTTTGGCGGTTTGCACTTTATACTCGTCCACCGTGCCAGCGATATTGAAATAAAGATTGAACCAGCCTTTTTTCTTCGCGGGCTGCGGCTGGCTGCTTGAAGCTTTGAAGCGATTGGCCATCACTTGTCCGGCATTTACTTTGATATTATAATCCATTATATTTTCAAAAGAATGCTCGCCGCTCACCGTGAGGTTCATAGCATTGCTTTGAATAAACATGACAGGAAGATATAATTTCTGATCGGCGATTTCTATATAATTTTCCAGATTGGCAAAGCGAATGTCCATCAAATCGCGCATTTTCACATACGTGGAAAACTGCTCCATCATTTTGAAATCTTTCAATTGCCCGTTTTGAATATCTAAACCAGCAATGACGCGCAGTTTGTCGTACTGGAAAGTCCCGGTCGTATCCCAATAAGCATAAATGGCGATTTGAGCATTGAGTGCGCCGGATACATTTTTATTGGTAAGTATGTCTTGTCCGAAGTTTTCGGTTTGTCTGAAAAACTCGGTTGCATCGATTTTTTCACAAGTCAATTTTGCCGTTAAACGGGGTGCTTTTTCAAAATAAACTTTGCCATCCAAATCAAATGTGCCCTGCATTGCTTTTGTATCACCGTTGATAATCAATTCGTTATTGTTAAATTCTAATTTTCCGATAAAATCGCTGCCTTTGATTTCGTTGTAATTAAAATTCTGAATCCGAGCATTGAAAATGCCTTTTAAGAATTGCGTGAATTGCTGTCGTTTTTGAATATTGTCGGATTTTAAAGAATCTACCGTTAAGGTATCTGCTTTTTGCTCGTCTTCTGTCAGCGCTGAAAGTTTCATCAAGCGATCTATGTCCAGGTTTTGTGACTGTAAATCAGCCTGATATTGCAATTCAACTCGATTGGTATTGAGCGAATCTGCAAACAAAAAAGGAATCACGCTAATCGCTTGCCCTTTGAATAGAATATCGCTGCCCGCGCCGTTCAGTTCAAATTCCGGCACAGAAAGCGTATCGCCGTTCAATAATAATTGCCCCCGATCGATGACCATTTTTTCTTCGTTGATTGTCAGAGCCGCATCGTCAAATTCTATCTCCCCGCCGGCGCGCACGCGACTGATTGTGCTGGTGGAAATCATGTCCTTGTATCGACCATTGAGCAGTAGATTTTTAACCTCAATCTCCCCGCTGCCACCAGTAATCTTAGGATTGTTGAACAAACCATAGAGCGATTCCATTGGCACAGCCCCATTGGCGAGGAAATCAATCCTGGGATCATCGAGGTTTTCGACTTTGAGTCGCATTTCAAATAATTCTCGATTGAAATAACCTTTCAGGTTTTCGATCTCAAAAATGGCACTATCATCGGTGCGGAATTTTCCATTGGTGAATGTTGCTCTAAAAGATACATCACGGAGTGGCTCTTTCATGCGGGGGCTTTCGATGCGCCCGTTTTGCAGGTTCACTTCGGCTCGGATTTCAGGGTCTAATCCTTGTTTGGATTGCCCTTTGATGGCGGCTTTGAATTCAAAATCGCCTTGACTGGTGAAGTCGCCTAATAATGCCAAATATTGTTCTGGCAATAGCGCAATGAGCGAAGATAAATTGCCCTTGGTACAAGTAAAAAACAAATCGAAATAAGGGCCTTCTTCCCAGGTTTCGTAGGTGCCATCGACATTGAATACATTTTCACCGAGTTTTATATTCACTTTTTGCAAATCGTACACGCCTTGTTCAAGATTGACAAGTATATCTGCTTCATAACCAATGTTTTGCCCTACAAGATAGCGCGTGCTATCCATTTCTATAAAATTGGAAACGATATCTGCCTGACTTTTTAAAGCAAATTTTTGGTTGGAAAACTGGCCCGTGAAACTGGCATTTTTCACATCCATCAAAAGGGTTTGCGATGCGCCTTCATCTTCATAAATTACTTCCATATTGCGCAATTGCGCGGTCTCCAGGTCGATATTTGTACCTGCGTTATCATCAGCTTTGCGTTCGCGGGGTTCGGTTTCTTTGAAAATATCATAATTGCCTTTGCCTTGTTTATCCATCTGAATATTCAACGCGCCATCGCTCACGACCACCGATTTTACATTCAAACTAGAACCAAATAAACTCAGCAAACCAAATCGAAACGATAATTCCTCTGCTTCAAGCAACACGCCGCCGTGATTATCTTTGAGTACGACGCCTTTCAGATTCGCCGCCACATTGGGCAGGGTACGAATTGCTGAAAGGTCGAACTCTCGTACCGTTAGTTCGGTTTTGAGTTGTTTGTTGATCGTAGAAACCAATTGTTGACCCACCTGTCTTTCGAACATAGAAGCAATAATCACCCACGCCAGCACGAGGACGACGATCAGAACCAATAAAAAAATAGCGAACCGTTTTAAAAATTTGCTCATAGGAATATGAAAGTTGATCTTGTAAATTTAGCGTGAATTATGGATATAAAAAAAGAATAAATTGCTCAAAATCAGTATTTAACCAAGCAACCACTAAATAGCTGGATGCTCCGAGAATAAAACATGAGGTTTGTGTTTCCAGATCACAAACCGAAATCAAAATGCCATTAACCGATTCTATGACAGCGCATTTGTAGCACCGCCGGGGGTAAGCGTTGAAATCGACTTAGCCCTTAACTTTTGTCCACTTTTTTATTGCAAGTTCATGTATGATTTTGCGTATTTTGTGCGGCGGGCATTTGGGCAATCGAAGGAATCTATTGAAAAAAAAGAAGGCGATATGTACTTGAGTCCGAATGAAATATTAGAAGAAATGAAAAAATATGATTTTTATGATAGGAATTATCCTGTTGATGTAAAAGAAGAAAGTTAGGATTGAGTAATAGCGCATTAAAATCAAAAGAAATGATATATTTTTAAGCCGCTAACGACACCTAAAACAAAACGAATACCATGGAAGAGACCCGAATCATTACCTGGCCTGCCTGGCGAAAAATTACATTCCGTTTTTTCTTTATTTACTTTTTATTATTTACGCAGCCCTGGACCTGGCTCGACAGCATACCCGGTGTGTCTTATATCACACAATACGGGAGTACCCTGGAAACCTGGGTGGTACAATTTTTTAATCGTTATTTATTGCATGTAAAAGACGAAGTCGCGCCCGTATTCAATGGCAGCGGCGATACATCTTACAGTTGGGCCACGCTTTATACGCATTTATTATTGGCTTTCATCGGTTGTATGATATGGAGTATCATAGATCGCAAAAATATTAATTATATCAAGATTGATTTTTGGTTAAGAAATATCGTGCGTTATTATGTGTCTTTAGTTGCGTTTATTTATGGCACGATCAAATTATTTGCTTTACAAATGCCCTTCCCGAATCTGAGCCAATTGGCCACGCCGCTTGGTGATTATTTGCCCATGCGGTTTTCGTGGATGTTTATTGGTTATTCTTTTTCATATCAGTTCTTTTCGGGTTTGATGGAAACCATCGTAGGTATATTATTACTCAATCGGAAAACCGTTTTATTAGGCGCATTAATGGGAATGGGTGTTTTTGCGAATGTAGCGATGATGAATTTGAGTTATGATATACCCGTTAAAATTTATTCTTTACAATTATTTGTCAGTTGTATATTTCTGGTACTAAATGATTCAAAGAGAGTTATTAATTTCTTTATACTCAATAAATCGACCGAACCCGATCGATCTTATGATATTATATTAAATAAAAAATGGCAACGCATTGCAAGAATTCTGGGTAAAGTTGCATTTATTATTTTATTTGCTATAATGCCTTTTTATAATTCCTGGAATCGATATAAAATGGTGAAGAGCCAAAGCGATGTAAAGCCTATCAAATCCGGCATTTATGATATTGTAACATTTGTAAGAAATCATGATACGATCCCGCCATTAGTGACGGATACTTTACACTGGAAAGATATGATATTTGATAAAGGTGGCATGGGTAGTATTAATACAACCGATACTTTATTCAGACAAAGATACCGAAGGGGTTATTTTTATTATCAGCCCGATACTACAAAACAAATTATTACAATTAAAAAGACGCCCGCTGATACTGCTGCTTTATTTACGATGAAATATGAAATGCCAGGTGAAGATAGGATGCGCTTGTGGACGGTCGTCAGGGGTGATTCATTATATTTGGAATTAGTCAGAAGCAAGCGTCATTTCCAGTTGGCGGAGCGACAATTTCATTGGTTATCAGAAGAAAACAGGTAATTCATTTACCATTGATCATTTACTATTTACTACTTTTTATAATAGAACTATAAAATTGAATAAATAATGCGCCCTTATATTCTTGCAGAATCCAATTGGAAAACGGTAAAAGACGAACATTATGAACTGGCGGTGCTGCCCTGGGGCGCTACGGAAGCGCATAATTATCATTTGCCTTATGGCACCGATATTTTTGAAGCGGATAGCATTGCTGCTGAGTCTGCACGGATTGCCTGGGAGCGAGGCGCTAAAATTACCGTTTTACCGACGATTCCTTTTGGTGTAAATACGGGGCAGACCGATATAAAATTGGATATGAATATTTATCCCAGTACGCAGGCGGCGATTTTAAACGATGTAATAGAAGTATTATGTCGACATCATGTTTATAAATTATTAATTTTAAATAGCCACGGTGGCAATGATTTCCGCACG
>JANRME010000161.1:0-4517 GCA_033761835.1 Saprospiraceae bacterium | reverse complement strand
TCCTTTCGCAACCATTGGATTTGTCTGTCAATAACAAATTCAAAATCCAGGTGAACGCTCCTGTAGCAACGCAGTTTATTTTCAAATTGGAAAATACTAATAATAGCAAGTCTAAAGAGTTTACTCAAAACATTGCTGTCGCTAATAAATGGATTGAATATACCTTTGATTTCAGTTCCTTACAAGATGTGGCAGATGTTAATAAAATCATTATATTTTTTGATCCGGGTGTAAAAACTAGCACCGATACTTATCTTTTTGACAATATTGTAGCGCTTCCAGAAGATGAATGCTCTGGCGTAGCCGTCAATCCACAAATTGTAGATGATTTTGAATGCCAGCGCAATGCTACCTATGGTACCCCAGGTTATCTTGACATTAAACCCGTCACGAATCCAGATCCTTCTGGCATTAATACCAGCGCAAAGGTAGGTGAATACACTGATAGACAAGGCTCTTTCCACGCTATGGTGATTAACTATCAAAATCCGATTGACCTGACCCAACGCAATAACGTAAGAATCAAAGTGTGGGCACCCAAAGCGGGCAGATTGCTTGTGAAGTTTGAAGGCGGTGGCTCTTCTCCGAAAGAGAAGGATGCACAAGTGACAGAAACCAATAAGTGGGTAGAATACACGATTGATTTTAGCGACCAGGCAGGCGCAAGCCATCGGAGTTTGGTCTTTTTCTTCAATGCTGGTGTAGAAAATGCCGATGGTGATATTTATTATATTGATGATATTCAATTGATTCCGAAACCAGAACCCGCGCCACTCGAAGATTTTGAACCTCAAAAACTCACCTGGGAATCCGTTGCACTTGGCGTTTTCAACGGTTCAATCGCTAACCCCGATAAAACAGGTATTAATACAAGTAATAATGTAGGTTCTTTTAAGAAAGGTACTTCTCGTTTTGGTGGCTTATCCGCTTTCATTGGAGCAATCAGTTTAACAGAAACGCCACAATTCAACCTCCAAGTGTGGGCGCCACAAGGTGCAACAACTTTCACCATGCAGCTTTCCAGCCCTACGCAGGGTTTGAAGTCGGTGACCCGCGATATTACTGAAACCCAAACCTGGACACAGTTGTCATTCAATTTTGAGGAATTTAAAACAATCACCGACTTTGAGGGTGTACAATTGATTTTCGATGAAAATTTGGCTACGCAGGATACTTGGTATTTCGACAATCTTCGGCAGGGTACTGCTACGGTTGACCCTTGTGAGGGTACAGTTGCCGTTCCGACGTTTGTGGATGATTTCGATTGCCAAAGAAATGTAACTACCACTACTAGTTCATTGAAAGTAATTCCGAATCCTGGCCCAGGTGGTATCAATCCTGATCCTCTGGATAAAGTGGGCGAATATACGGATCCTATTGGAGAGCCCTTTGCAGCATTGGTCTATAACTATGGTGCGGCAGGTATTGATCTTTCTACATTCAACCAATTATCGGTAAAAATCTGGTCATCTAAAGCCGTTCCGATGGGTTTTAAATTGGAAGGAGGCACTTCGCCTGCGAAAGAGATTACCAATATAAGCATCACCACCACCAGTGCTTGGGTGGAATATGTGGTAGATTTTAGTGATCAGGCTGCTGCCAATCACCAACGCCTTGTTTTTTTCTTCAATTTTGCTGTAAACAACACAGATGCGGATGTGTATTATGTGGATGACATTGAGTGGAAAAGAAAGCCATTTACCAGTTGTGTAGCTGATTTTGAGACAACAGCAACCTCTCTTATCAATTGGAAGTACTTTGCTAATGGTGCCTTTGAAAACGACCCGATTGATATCATTGACAACCCTGATAAGACAGGAGCAAATACCAGTGCTAAGGTGGCGGTATTCAAAGAAGCAACTGATGGTTCTACTTTTGCTGGCGCTTTTTCTGATCCTTCTGCACCTTTACAATTGGGCGCAAGCCGTACGGTGCGGATGAAAGTTTGGGCAGACCATCCTAACTCATTTGTTATGAAAATGGAAGGCGCTATAGCCCCTGCCCCTAACTCTGGTGATGTTCGTGCTGCTTACACTACACCAGGCGTTTGGCAAGAATTGACTTGGGATTTCTCTAAAACCCAGGGCGGTGCTGATATTCCAGTAGGCTCTCAGTACAAGCGGATCACGCTTATTCCAGATATTGACAATATCCCGACGGAGACGAAATTGTATTATTTCGACGACATTACCGTAGGCGAGGGGTCTTGTGCTGCTACAACAGGCATCTTCGATCCAATACAAGTAGAAGCATTAAAAGTATATCCGAATCCAGCTTACAACGAAGTCGTAGTAGAAGGATCGGAAAACGTTCACCAGTTTATTATTTTGAATGCTTTGGGTCAAAAAATGGCGATTCTACAGCCCAATGGGCAGTCGAATTTGAGCATTACCTTGAATAATCTGGATAAAGGTATGTATATCCTGGCGGGTTATGACGAAGCAGGCCGACTGATCGCCAACGCGCGATTGGTGAAGCAATAATTTGTGGTTGAATTACAAAAAGCTAACAGGATTCAATATCCTGTTAGCTTTTCCAATATTTGACAACCAACCCTCTTTTATACTCAAAAACCACGAGCATGAGAAACCTCCTATTTACAGCTATATTAGTTTTGCTAACGGCCGCTTGCAATCAACAATCATCTTCCCAGCCTGAAGTTTCATCCGAAAATATAAAAACAAGTAGCCTTGATCTGGACGACCTCCAGCGTCTTACGTTCAATTATTTTTGGGAAACCGTGGATACTTTTCCTTTCCAAGTGCTTGATCGCTATCCTACACTCAATTTTTCCAGTATTGCTGCTACTGGCTTTGGTTTGACGAGCTACATCGTTGGTGCGGAGCGCGGTTTTGTCACTCGTGAACAAGCGGCGGATCGCGTTCTAAAAACCTTGCAAGTGCTGCGTGACTTACCACAAGGGCCTGATTCTACCGGCGTGAGTGGTTATAAAGGATTTTATTATCATTTTTTAACCTTGGACAAAGCCCTGCGCTTTCAAAAGGTAGAGCTTTCTACGATTGACACTGGCTTGCTCATGGCGGGCGTGTTGAGTGTAATGAGTTATTTTGATGGAGATAATGAAACCGAGCGACAAATCTGCGATATTGCTGATTTCCTTTATCGTCGGGTAGAATGGGATTGGGCGATGAATGACAAAGGCTCCATGAGCATGGGCTACCACCCGGAGCGAGGCTTTCTCGATGCTTCCTGGCGCGGCTACAATGAAGCAATGGTGTTGCTCATCATGGCAATTGGCTCGCCGACGCACCCTATCGCACCTGAAAGCTGGAAACAGTGGACTTCTACTTACCAATGGGGCGAATATTATGGTCAGAAGCACGTCAATTTTGGGCCGCTTTTTGGGCATCAGTATTCGCATATGTATATTGATTTTCGGGGCATTCAGGACGAGTATATGCGCCAAAAAGGCATTGATTATTTTGAAAATTCCAAACGCGCCACCTATGCTAATTGGGCTTATTGCAAAGCAAACCCTGCCGGCTACATTGGTTACAGCGATAAAGTTTGGGGCTTAACAGCTTGTGACGGCCCTGGCAACCAAGGCAAAACCAATCCGAATATTGCATTTTACGACTACCGTGCGCGCGGCGCTTCCCAATGGCACGTGGTGGATGACGGCACAATTGCGCCTACTGCTGTTGGAGGCTCGATTCCTTTTGCGCCTGAAATTTGCCTACCCGCTCTGGATGAAATGCACCGCTTATATGGCGAAAAATTATATGGCGAATTTGGATTCAAAGACGCTTTTAACCTGACGATTGAATACGAAGACGGCACAAAAGGCTGGTACGACAAGGATTACCTCGGCATTGACCAAGGACCGATCTTGATTCAGTTGGAAAATTACCGCTCAGAACTGGTTTGGAATATTATGAAAAAGAACAAATACGTCGTGGAAGGTTTGAAAAAAGCTGGATTTACAGGCGGTTGGCTGGGGAAGTAATCTTGTTATCGGTTATTAGTTATCGGTTATCATCTAGCGCATCTTGTACGAATTCTTAACCCCGATAACCGTTAACCAATAACCTTTATAACCCCTGACAACCAATAACCAACTTAACTCATTCTTTATGAAACATTTATCAAAAACGCTAATAGCAATCCTCCTGCTTTCGAATACAATTCTGTTCGCCCAAATCAGGAGCGAAGCGGAAATTGATCACAAAATAGACTCCTTGCTGGCATTGATGACTCTGGAGGAAAAAGTAGGGCAACTCACATTGTTCACCAGCGACTGGGATGTAACAGGCCCAACGATTCGTGCTAACTACAAAAACGACATTCAATCCGGGCGCTGCGGCAATATTTTCAATGCGCATACCGCCAAATACAACCGTGAATTGCAAAGAATTGCAGTAGAGGAAACGCGCATGAAAATTCCTTTGCTCTTTGGTTACGACGTAATCCACGGCTACAAAACGATTTTCCCGATTCCATTAGGCGAAGCAGCAAGCTGGGATTTAGCAGCCATCGAAAAAGGCTCAAGGATTGCA
>JANRME010000160.1:0-5914 GCA_033761835.1 Saprospiraceae bacterium | reverse complement strand
TGCCCAAAAATAGGCGAGCATATTGCGAATTAAATTCCAATACAAATATCTCTTTATCAAACCTATAAGCATTTAAAATATCCTATAGGCTTTAGTGGAATATTTATTTCACAATGTAGTATGCCTACAAAATCTAAAATCTTCAACAAGGACGTACCTACTCTAAGATGTCTTCTTTTTTACTTTCATTATTTTCAATTTTTTCTGAAAATTTATCAATTCTTAAATTGGTTCTTTATTGATTTAAAATATTGATTTTAAAATGTTTATATAAAAGCATATTTTATAGTTCATTTTTGATTTCAGACAAATTCTTAAAAATGGTCAAATTTTACTTGTATTTTGTTTAACAAAATCGTACATTTGCTTTAACAAAAAAGAGCGGTTATATTACCGTTAAACAAAATAAAACAAGCATCTATGTCTCCTGTGGAATTTAACAACAAATTGGATCAACTGTCCGGCTTGCTCAATGCTTTTGCCTACAACTTGACAAAAAATGTAGAAGATGCAAAAGATTTGTTCCAAGAGACAGCATACAGGGCGATTACCAACCGGGATAAATTTTTGCCGGGAACCAATTTCAAAGCTTGGTTATTCACGATTATGAAGAATATTTTTATCAATAATTATCGGAAGAAAACCAAAGCAAATACGATTATGGACACGACCGATAATCTCTATTATATTAATTCAGGTAGTACTACGATTTCCAATCACGGTGACGCCAATATTTTAATAAAGGAACTCACGGAAATGATTGATGCACTTGATGATAGTATCAAGATTCCGTTTTTGATGCATTATCAAGGATTCAAATACCAGGAAATAGCGGATTCCTTGGATTTGCCCTTGGGTACCGTCAAAAGTCGAATTTTCTTTGCCCGCAAAGAATTGAAGGAAAATATCGCCGGTCGCTACGAATACGTTGGCGCAACCCAGACGAGCGATATGTTGGATTAATTCTAAGTGGGAAATGCGAAGCCGGAAGTGGAAAATAGCATTATCTCGGATTACAAAGGCTCGGAGAAAAAAAAACGGCTACCCGAATTCCCACGGAAATCGGATACCCGCTCTAAATAGCTTTCTATAGATTGACAATACTTACTTCAGTCGAATTGTCGCTTTGGTCACATAAAACGTAGTAATCCCCTCAAAGGCAGAGTCCACGCCAAGATATACCCAAAGGTTTCCTTCGGCATCTGTCTTGGCTTTGAAAAGTTTTCCGTCGTTATCGCGGTTGATAAGTTTATACACAAACTGGTCGCCGCTGATGCCAAGTGTACCGATTACAATTGCATCGTCGCCAGCTTGCGACTGATTGCCTTTATCGAGGTTCAACTCGTAGAAGCCTTCGGTCGCTACCTTTTTAGGCTCGGAAGCGCTCGCTCCAGCTTTGAGGTAACTTCCAGCTCCGGGGCTACCACCTACGCCAGCTGAGTTCTCAGGATATTGAGAAGCCAATTCGAATTCAAATTCAATCGAATACTCAGTGTTAGGCGCAAGTCCGGTCAATTTGTTTTTGACGAACATAAATAAGTCATCGCTATGGTTGTTGCCATTGATTTTCAATGCCTTCTTGGTTTTGTCCAAAGGCGCAGGCAACGCATCATGCGAAAAACGAAGTTCATAAAAATCCTCTTCACCAACAGGGTAGTCAGCGAAATCGCCCGTCCAACCGTTTTGGCTGGTTGCAAAATTGAAATCAAACTGAAAGGCGAAATCTTCATTGGAATCATCTTCGCAGGCAACGAAGGGGATAAGCATGGCCAGGAATAGCAGACCTGATAATTGGATTGTTTTCATGGTAAATGGTTTTTTTTAAATGAAAAAAGAGTCGGGTGATATTAGGGTGTTTACTGTTTTCATTCGGTTTTTGTAATTCAGGAGGTAAGACGGGGCTGAGTCTGCCAAGCGTTGGGCGCTTGACCGCTTAAGAATATGTTAAAATTTGCAATGTATTGATAAACAGGAAAAAAGAGGGCAGGAAACAAGAAAAATTTCTTAGATACTTGCTTTGTGCTGCTGCCAAAAGTGTTTGGCGACGCTCAGCGGGCGAAGTGTACCTTTCTTTTTAAACTGATGTTTTTGCATCCGGCGGATGATGTCATCAAGTGCCGCTACCGCATTTACGATGTAAGGCCCTTTATTAAGCATCACGCATTCGGCGCGGGCGGCCATAGCCGCATCTGTGATTTCAGCCCGGGAAGCCGTACCTTTTTTGGCTAATTTTTCCAATACTTGCGTCGCCCAAATACCTGGAGCGTGCGCCGCTTCACAAATCCAGAGTATTTCTTCTTGTACTTCGGCGATGCGCTCGAATCCAATTTCTACGGCCAGGTCGCCTCGTGCAATCATCACCCCTATTTTGGGGCTGCACATAGCGGTAAGCAAAAGCATGGGTAGGTTTTGGAAGGCGTCTTTTGTTTCAATTTTTAGAATAATGCCAATTTGCTCGCGGTTCAGTTTTTTCAATTCCATTTGCAAACGTTCTACATCCTCCGGCTGGCGCACAAATGAGTAACCAACGATATCTGCATGTGCAGCGATAAAAGGTAAGTTGGCAAGATCATTTTGCGTCAATGAAGGCAAAGAAAGTTTTGTATCCGGAAGGTTAATGCCTTTTTCCGCACGCAGTTTGCTACCTTCGGCTGCGGCCTGAGAGATTTTTATAATCACCATATCTGGCTGCACATCAGAGATCGTGCCACCTATTTTACCATCATCAAAATAAATCCGGTGCCCGACCTTGCTATCACTGAAAATTTCAGGTAAGGTCACTAAAGCTTGCATCCCTTCAAATGGCTGCTCCGGTTCTTTTTTGACTAATTGTAACTCATCTCCTACGAATAGCCGAATATAGCCCTTTTGCTTCGATGCCCCTGAAAACACTGCCTCTGTTCGGAGTTTAGGGCCTGATAAGTCAATGTAAATCAAGCATTTTTTGTCCGTTTCTTCTTCCGCTTGGCGAATATTCTGAATCATTTTATACCATTCGGTTGTTGAATCGTGGCTAGTATTAATTCGGGCGATGCTCATTCCGGCAATCAACAAGCTATGGATGAGTTCATAGTCATCGGCTGCCTCTGAAGGCATGGTGACCATAATACGCGAACCTTCACCCTGAGAAAGCTCCCCGAATAATTGGATGGTGTTGTGACGCAATTGCTGCTTGCTGCTACGATAATCCAGTGGCGAGCGAAAATCAGGATACAATTGGTCGGTTGGCCGACTGAGCAACATCAACAATAATCGAAGAATATTTTGTAAATTGGTCAAGGTGTAACCTTCCGAATGCCCTAAGGAAGAAATGCTTAGAGAAGAAAGCTCTTCTTGTATGCTCCTCAAATCAAACGTTCGCAAAGCAAGGTAATGCAGTAAATTTCGGGCGCTTTCGTGGTAGTGGGGCTGCACTTGCGCCAATAAAGCAGCTTGCGACTTTTCTTCGGTATGCAGATAGTCTATGATGGTGCGAATGTCAACTATAAGTTTCTCAATACCCTCCGTATTCATTAAGGCGGATTTTAGATGTAAAATAAACAGGAAAGAAGCTTTTTCAAATGATTTTCATCAGTTATCAAATTGATTCCCATCTGGAATCAATATCTGGCCAGGGTTTTCTAATTCAAGCCGCATAAGACTATCTTGAATCAAGGAGTCTTGCAATAGTTCTTCTGGCGATTTGATGCGAAGCGGGCAATCGAGTTGACGACTGATCTCTGGCGGAAGTTGTGGAAATTGAGCATTTTTCCATTCGGCAAAAGTCGGGTCATCAAGTACACGTTTCATAAATAAAGCCCATACTGGCAGCGCTGTAGCTGCACCTTGTCCATTTTGATAATTGCGGAAGCGAACCAATGGCGAATCGCCACCCACCCAAGCGCCGGCAACGAGATTAGGAATGAAGCCTATAAACCAGCCGTCAGCATGATGTTGGGAGGTGCCAGTTTTCCCTGCCAAGGGATTCAATAAGCCATATTTCCATCGAATACGACTCGCTGTGCCATAGGAAGTTACGGATTGCATCATTTTGGTAATCATATCAGCCGTGAGCGTATCAATCACTTGCTCGGTCGGCAATTTTTCATAACTAACCAACACTTTGCCATCGTAGGTTTCAATGCGTTGAATGGCAGATGGAACGACCTGTCGGCCGCGACTTGCAAATACACTGAACGCTGTCACCATTTCATACAAAGAGATACCTGCCGAACCCAGTGCTATCGAGGGTTCTGCGGGGATTTCGCTACTTACAATCCCCATTTTTCTGGCAAGATCGATCACGTTTTGTACACCCGCCTGCATGATAAGCTTTACGGTAATCGTATTCACCGAATTGGTCAACGCACCTTCCATCGAATAGGAACCGCCGTATTTACCATCTGCGTTTTGCGGAAGCCAATCGTCTTCATCACGCCCGTCAGGTGCGATGTGCGGATCCGGGTCTTCGCGCCGCCAGGTCTTGACTGCCCAATCGCCCTTTTCATATTCGTGATACAAAATCAGATCATTCGGAATCTGCTCGCAAGGATCAATGCCTCGACGCAAGGCTTCAGTATAAACGATCGGCTTGAATGCGGAGCCAACCTGACGTTTTGCCTTGACATGATCGTATTTGAAATAATCAAAATCTACCCCACCAACCCAGGCGCGGATATAACCGGTATAAGGCTCCATGGCCATAAAACCGACTTGCATGATGCAAAAATAATATTTCACCGAATCGAGTGGACTCATTTCCACCTGCTTATCGCCCTCCCAACTGAAGACGGTCATCGGTATTTTTTTATTAAAAATCTCTTTTATTTTTGCCTCGGAGACGCCAGCAGCCTTGAGTTTTTTATAGCGATCCGATTGTTTCATCGCGCTTTCAATCACCGAATCATCACCCCAGGGCTTTTGCCCCCGCCAATGCTCCTCAAAAGTGCGTTGCATTTGCGTAAAATGCTCTTGGACAGCTTCTTCTGCCATTCGTTGCATCCTGGTATCAAGTGTCGTATAAATCCGCAAACCGTCTTTGAAAATATCATAAGATTCACCGTTCGGTTTTTTATAATCCTTGAGTTTTTCATTGAGTTCTTGTCGCAAAAACTCTTTAAAATAAGGTGCTAAGCCAAGATTGTTCACGCCAGGATTATAGCACAAGGTCAGAGGCAATTTTTCTAAAGAATCACGGAGCGAAGCGTTGATATAATTATTTTTCACCATTTGTCTCAGCACCACATTTCGGCGCTCAAGTACGCGATCAGGGAATTGCGTGGGGCTGTAGTAAGTTGTTGCTTTCAAAGTACCAATAAGCGAAGCAGCCTCTTCAATCGTGAGTTCTTTGGGCGTTTTGCTAAAAAAGCGCCGAGCCGCAACGTCAATACCAAAAACATTTTCGCTGAAAGGAACCGTGTTCAGATACAAAGCCAGAATTTCTTGCTTGGTGTAAGCGCGTTCTAATCGAATAGCGATGGCGACTTCCCGGAGTTTGTTGCGCGGCAGCGAGAGGAAACGATACGATTTGCGTTTAAAGAGATTTTTGGCTAATTGCTGGCTAATGGTGCTGCCGCCCCCGCCGGATTCGTCGCCTTGTAGAATCGTGCGGTAAAAAACGCGCCCCCAACTGCGGTAATCCACGCCGCCGTGTTTGTAAAAACGCTCATCTTCGGTGGCTACTAATGCATCTACAATATGCTGCGGAATTTGCTCATAATCAACAACGGTGCGGTTTTCATTGAAATAACGTCCTAATAAAACACCATCTGCGGAGAAAATTTCGGAAGCGTGCTCGGTTTGTACATTGCGCAATTGCCGGACAGAAGGCACACTCCAAAAAACCGATTGAATGACAATAAATAAAAGGATCAATCCGCTACCACCTATGATGGACAGCCATTTGACGACCCAAGCCGTGAGGGGATTTTTCTCA
>JANRME010000159.1:0-42889 GCA_033761835.1 Saprospiraceae bacterium | reverse complement strand
TCCCGATGGTATTTTTTCTTCCAATGACACGGCCGCCGTAAGCGCCATTCAATGTGCAAAAGAACGTGGTATCAAAGTGCCCGAACAACTTGCTATTATTGGTTTTAATAATGATCCAATTTCTGAAATTATTGATCCAAGTTTATCTACCATTACTCACCCAGCGGTAGATATGGGGAAAATCGCTGCAAAACAAGTATTAAAGCACATGGATCACGAAAATATTGTTGAATCGGAAACTGTTGTCCTCAAAACAAAGCTTATCGTTCGGGCTTCTTCTCTTCGAAGAAGAAATTAGACGGCGTTTATTGGTGGTTTTCAGCATTATAAATAAGATAAAATTTCAAAATTCATTCAGTACACAACCGATTGCGCATTTCTTGTTTGTTTTTGAATCCATGATGGTAAAACCCCATTTGAATTTATCTTATCCAGATAAAAAAAACTTAAGAAGGTACTTCTTTTAACCTGGTTCTAAGGAATTTGGTTTATATCCTATAAATCCATAATAAGCAACTGCTATAAAACAAAACGCGGGAATCCAGAAAGATTGTTGAATGCCAATTGAATCAGCGATAAGCCCCATAATTGGCGGGACAATAGCCCCCCCGACAATGGCCATGATAATGAGTGAAGAACCAAGCTTGGTGTGCTCACCAATATTATGTACGCCCAAAGCAAAAATCGTGGGAAACATGATAGACATAAAAAGATTGATCACTAAGATTGAATAAACCGCGATTTTTCCATCTAAAAATACGCCTCCAAGGCTTAATAAAATTGCAATAACACCATAAATACCTAATAATCGATGATCTTTGAAATAAGACATTAAAAAAGTACCCAGAAAACGGCCGATAACAAACAATAGTGTACCAAAGGCCATATAATTGCGAGAAGCAATTTCGCGGCTTGTGCCTGGTAATAATTCTATTACATAATTAATCGTAATGCCCCAAATACCTGCCTGTGCTCCTACATAAAATAACTGTGCAAGCACCGCTAATATCAAATGCCGATGCTTGAAGACGGCTTTATCGAATTTTAACTTTTCACCTTTAGGCGGTTCGGGCATCTTTGTTAGGTAAATTAGCAATGCGACCAGCAATACGGTGACAGCAATACCTACATACGGCACAATCACTGCGTTCGCCGCCTGTTGTTTCGCTGCAACAGAAGATAAATCGCCTTCATTTCCTGCAAAAATGAGGGTTCCGGCCAGCCAAGGGCCAACAATCAATGCTACGCCGTTAAATGATTGTGAAAAATTAAGTCGTTGCACTGATTTTTCAGGACTTCCCAAAATGGTGACATAAGGATTTGCAGCCGTTTCCAAAAAAGCTAATCCGCTGGCAATCACGTATAAAGCCATTAGAAAAAAAGCAAAAGTCAAAGATTTTGCAGCAGGGACAAATAACAATGCGCCGATTGCATATAATAATAAGCCTAATAAAATGCCTCTTTTATATGAATATTTTTCCATATATAATCCAGCAGGAATAGCAATCGTAAAATAACCAAGATAAAACGCTGTCTCCACTAACAGCGCCTGCGCCCGACTAATATCAAAAACCGGCTGGAAATGAGCAATTAACGCTGAATTCAAAATATTGGCGATGCCCCAAAGAAAGAAAAGACTGGTCACCAAAATAAAAGGCAGCAAATACTTTTTATCGAACATAGGTGTTAGGTTTAGCAATTTTTATAATTATGGAGGTTTGGGTCTTAGGTTCTGAATTCATAATAAAGTAAAATCACTACCTCTCTCCGTCACCAAGTCTCCTTATCTCCAAGTCTCACTTCAAGGCCCGATCCAAATGAACATAGCCGCCATCTACAAACAGCCACTGCCCAGTGATATGCGAAGCCCGTTCTGACAAAAGAAAAACCGCCATGTTTGCAATTTCTCCTGCCGTAGTCATACGCTTACCCAATGGAATCCGTTCTTCGATTAATTTTTGTTTTTCATCCGGATTATCAAAAGTATCAAGCCAACTGCGATACAATGGAGTCATCACTTCTGCAGGTATAATGGCATTCACTCTAATATTATACGGCAATAATTCTACTGCCCATTCTCGCGTAAAGGAGAGTTGCGCGCCTTTAGCTGCGGTATAAGCAGAGGTATTACCTTGGCCTGTAAGCGCGGTTTTGGAACTGATATTGAGAATCGTGCCTTTGCTTCCTTTTAAAGCAGGAAGAGCATAATGTGCTAAATAATAATAATGATGCAAATTTTTATGTAAAGAATTTAAATAAGCTTCTGGGCTTCCCTTTTCTAAACCAACACTATCATTCGCCCCGGCGTTATTTATCAATCCATCAATTTTATTATATTTGGTAAGCGTTTGTTTTACAACTGATTGACAACTTTCTGGGGTACCCAATTCAATAGGAATTGCCAATGCATCGCCCCCATTAGTTTGAATTTCTTTTGCTAATATTTCACCTTCATGCTGCGAACGCCCCACAATAACAGGAATAGCGCCTTCTTCTGCCAATTGCCGCACAATCGCTGCGCCGATCCCTTTTGCACCGCCAGTCACGATAAACACTTTATTTATTAGTTTTAAATCCATGATATAATTTGTTAAGGTATGAAGATAGAAAATTAAAGAACAAGTTAAACTTAATATCTATATCTTTTCTAAGCTATACCAATTCCATAAAAACGAGCCGCATTTTCACCAAAAATCTGTCGTTTTTCCGATTCCGAAAATTCTTTTGTAAAATCCTCTACAATTTCAATTACTGAACTATAATTCTGAGCTGCCAACAAACATACCGGCCAATCCGAACCAATCATAATCCGCTCCATTCCAAATGCATCAAAAACAACTTCCAAATATGGTTTAAAATTATCAAGCGTCCAACGCTGCCAAGGAGCTTCGGTCACCATTCCTGAGATTTTACAATATAAATTCGGATATTGCGCTAATGCATATATCATATCTTTCCATCTTTGATTCATCGGCTTCTTTATATTCGGTTTACCAATATGATCTATCACAAATAGTTGGTTATCAAAATATTTTAAAAATTCTAAAACAATTGGTAAATGTTTTTCATACACCAATATATCATAAGTAAACCCCAATTTACCCAGCGATTGAATCCCGTCCATAAATGGCTTTCTGAGCAAAAATTGATCATCTGGTTCGTCTTGCACAATATGTCGAAAGCCCTTTAAAACCGGAAATTGCCGATAATACTGCAATCGCGCTTCGAGATGAGCACTTTGTAAATCCACCCAGCCAATAACCGCTTTTATAATATCATAATTATCTGCTAATTCTAATAAAAAATCGGTTTCTTTTTCAGTTTGCCGTGCCTGCACTGCAATACATCCATCGAAGCCTTTTGCTTGAAGCAAAGGTGCTAAATCATAGGGCAAAAAATCTTTTTTTAAATCCGGCATTGCATCACTAATCCATTCATAATCATGTGGATTATATTTCCAAAAATGTTGATGTGCATCCAGATTCATATTTCTATTTTTCCATCATTCCAAATTTCCATTATCCCAATCCACTGCAATTTGCTTTGAACTCCCCAAGCCTTCAATCCCCAATTCTACAATATCGCCAGCCTTCAAAAAACGTGGCGGCTGCAAGCCCATCCCTACCCCGAAGGGTGTGCCGGTAGATATAATATCGCCTGGCAACAATGTCATAAATTGGCTAATATAACTCACCAAAATAGGAATATTAAATACCAGATCAGAAGTATTACTATTTTGCATCATTTCCCCGTTAACTTTAAGCCAAAGATGTAAAGAATGAGGATCGGAAATTTCATCTTTTGCGGCTAAAAAAGGCCCAAGCGGTGCAAAAGTATCACAGCTTTTGCCTTTCACCCATTGTCCACTGCGCTCTAACTGGAATTCGCGCTCACTATAATCATTATGTAATACATAACCTGCAACATAATTCATGGCATCTGCTTCCTCCACATAGCTTGCTCGTACGCCGATAACGACCGCCAATTCTACTTCCCAGTCGGTTTTCTTACTATTTTTTGGTATAATCAAATTATCGTTTGGACCGCAAATCGCAGAAGTAGCCTTGAAAAACAAAATAGGCTCGGTCGGCAACTGCATTCCGCTTTCTTTGGCGTGTTGCGCATAATTTAATCCAATGCAAATAATTTTAGAAGGCTCTTTAATTGGAGGCCCTAACCGCACAGATTCAGGCACTTCCGGGCAGGAAGATTGGTTTTGTTCAAACCAATTTGCCAATCGATTCAAACCATTATTCGTAAAAAAAGAACGATCATAATCTTCACCAAAAGCACTGACATCCAGTCGTTTACCACTTTGTATTAATATACCAGGACGTTCTTGTCCAGGTTCGCCGAATCGAATTAATTTCATGGCTGGTTATTAGGTGTTTTTATTTAAAACGATATGTAATAATTTATTAAAATTCCAAAAATTGTTTTATTAAATATTTTTCAGGTATTTAAATTAAGGAATCCCCCGTCAATTGGGAAATTCGTACCTGTAATAAAACTGGCTTCGTCCGAGCATAAGTATAAGACCAGATAAGCTACTTCTTCGGGCTTCCCCATGCGCCCAATTGGCTGCGTTTTCGATAGTTTTTCAAACATTTCCTGCTCTTTTCCCGGATAATTTTTAGCAATAAAATTATCCACAAAAGGGGTATGAATCCTTGCAGGAGCGACAGCATTACATCGAATATTATATTCTAAATAATCACGCGCTACGGTATAAGTCATCGTCAAAACGGCACCTTTGCTCATAGAATAAGCGAATCGATCTGGCAAACCAATAAGAGAAGCCGTAGAAGCAATATTGAGAATTATGCCGCTTTTTTGCTGCATCATGTGTGTAATAACAGCATACATACTATTATATACACCTTTAATATTGACTTCATAAATTTTATCAAAATCTGCTTCAGATGTAGTATCCAATTTTCCGATATGTGCAACGCCAGCACTATTCACCAGGATATCAATAGACCCGACTTCGGTCGCAATTTTTGAAACCAATTCTACAAGTGCTTTTTGTTGCGTTACATCTGTTTGATAATGATGCGCTTTCCCACCATTATTACGAATAGATTGAGCCATTAAGGCTGCTTTTTCCTCGGAAAGATCAAGGATATAAACATTCGCGCCTGCTTCTGCAAATACCCAACTTATGCTGGCGCCAATACCACTGCCACCGCCAGTAATCAATGCCGTTTTATTGTCTAATCGAAAAGGCATACTCGTTCTTTCTATTTCTCATGGTAAAGAAACTTAAATTTGAATAGAAATTCGGAGATTTTTTTAATCCCGGAGTCAATTTTTTAAAGATTATAGCTTCACCCTTTCCATCCTCGGTGTAAAAAGGTGCATCACGCCCCAAGCGATCAGGTACATACAGCCACAAATTACGAACAGAATATTATATCCGATTGTAATATCGCCTGCTGTTTTGTAATAATTTAGTAAATAACCTACTAAAAGCGGAAATAAAATACCTCCGACGGATCCTGCCATGCCGCCAATGCCAACAACTGAACTCACCGCCTTTTTAGGAAACATATCAGAAGCCGTTGTAAAAATATTCGCACTCCAAGCTTGATGCGCTGCCGCCGCCAAACTGATCAATGCGACTGCCACCCAAACGTTTGTGGCAAATTGCGCCGTCACAATGGGCACTACACAAAGCGCAAAAATCAACATAGCTATTTTTCTAGCGCGAAACACGGGCCAACCTTTTTTGATAAAATAGCCTGATAAATAGCCACCACCTATGCTGCCAATCGTAGTCATGGTGTAAATCACTGCTAACTCTAAACTTGGCTTTTTTAAATCAATTTCAAAAGTAGTAGAAAAATAAGATGGTAACCAAAACAGGAAGAACCACCAAATGGGATCCGTCAGGAATTTGCCAAAGAAAAAAGCCCAGGTTTGCCGAATGCTAAAGAGCTTACCCCAATTTACTTTTTCGCCGTTGTTATCATTTAATTCATCGTCGCTATGAATGTAATCATATTCGGGTTGAGCGAGTCGTTTTTGTTTGCTTGGTATTTCGTAAAAAATCAACCAGAAAATCAGCCAAATAAAGCCAATTGCACCTGTTATAATAAAAGCTTCCTCCCAGCCATAAACCCCCAAAATCCAGGGAACCATAATGGGAGCAACGACTGCCCCAATATTCGCGCCCGAATTAAAAATACCCGTTGCCAATGCGCGTTCTTTCTTTGGAAACCATTCTGCCACTGCCTTGATTGCTGCTGGAAAGTTACCTGCCTCGCCTAATCCAAGCGATGCGCGCGCCGCCATAAAACCAAAGGTACTTTTCGCTGCTGCATGAGCGATTGCTGCTATACTCCACACAATGATGGAAATAATGTAACCCATTTTTGTGCCAATCGTATCAATAAACCGACCAAATACCAATAATCCAAGGGCATACGCGGAGGTGAAAGCCATTACAATATTGCTATAATCTATTTCACTCCATTGAAATTCAGCTTCCAGTGTAGGTTTTAATAAGCCGATCACTTGTCGGTCGAGGTAATTAATGGTTGTAGCAAAAAATAAGAGTGCAACCACTGTCCAGCGGTACTTTCCAATCGTTTCTTTCATTACATTTAGTTTTTAGCTGCAAGCTAGGAGCCACAAGCGACAAGTGCCCATGTTTCTTGTGGCTAGCGGCTTGTTCCTTGCAGCTTATTTTTTAACAAATTGCATCATATTTGCCACGCGCTCGCGCAAAACAGCAAAATCTTCGTCCGTTTTTAAAGGTATAGCAAATAATTGTGATCCCATACCCAGATAATTTGCGCCAGCACTAAACCAGGACTTCATATTTTCTTCTGTCGGCTCTACGCCACCTGTAATCATAACTTTTACATTCGGCATCGGTCCTTTGATTGCTTTTACAAAAACTGGACCGAGTACATTGGCAGGAAATAGTTTAACTGCCTCTGCACCAAGTTGTAAGGCATGATAAATTTCATTAAGTGTGGCTGCTGCTGGTAGCCAGGGAATGTTGCGATTTTGGCATACTTCCCCTACCGCTGCTGTAGTGACAGGCTGTACGATGAAATCCGCGCCCAAGTCAATAAATTTCGTTGCCTCTGCTGGTGTATAAATCGTACCAATCCCAAGCGCCAATTCTGGGCAGTATTCGTCCACAAACGCACGCAATTCCTTAAAAACTTCCGCCGCATTTTCCCCACGATTCGTAAATTCAAAGACACGCGTTCCGCCCTCGTAGCAAGCTTGAAGAATTTTTTTTGCAATTGCCGCATCCGCATGGTAAAAAAGTGGTACAACCCGCGTTGCTTCTAATTGTGCATATACTTCCGCTGAAGTTAAATTTGCCATTTTTTAAATTGATAATTGTTGATTGTCAATTGTTTATTTCTTAAAAGGAAGATTTAAATCGTAAATTCTGACTTGTACGTCGAACTTTGTACCTCCAACTTCGTACTTATCTAGAAACCCGTCCCGACGCATCCCCACCCATCAATTTCTCCACTTCATCCACCGTCACCAGGTTAAAATCTCCTTTAATCGTATGTTTCAAACAAGATGCTGCCACCGCAAAATTCAAGGCTTTTTGATCGTCGTCTTTGTACGTCAGCAATCCGTAAATCAAACCGCCCATAAAACTATCGCCGCCGCCCACGCGATCCACGATATGTGTGATTTGATAAGTCGGCGATTCATACAATGTTTTTCCATCATATAATACACCCGCCCAGGAATTATGACTGGCGCTAATAGAGCCACGTAATGTAATAATCGCTTTTTTGCAACGCGGAAATTTTTGCATTAACTGCTGACAAACAGACTGATACGCTTGTGCTTCCATCGTATCGCCTTGCGTTACATCCACGCCTTCCGGGTGAATGTGGAACACTTTTTCGGCATCTTCTTCATTGCCCAATATTACATCACAACCCGCCACCAGCGCTTCCATTACTTCACCAGCTTTCTTGCCATATTTCCACAAATTTTTGCGATAATTCAAATCACAGGAAACGGGAATTCCCATTTTATTCGCCGTCTGAATCGCTTCCAGGCAAGCATCCGCCGCGCCTTGCGAAATGGCAGGGGTAATGCCCGTCCAATGAAACCACGACGCGCCTTCCAGCACTTTTTCCCAATCAATCATCCCCGTTTTTATTTCGGAAATCGCTGACATCGACCGGTCATAAACCACTTTACTGGCGCGACTCACCGCACCGGCTTCCAAAAAATAAATGCCCAATCTTTCTCCACCGAATATAATATCGCTGGTGTCAACATTATATTTTCTTAAATTCATGATAGCCGCTTCGCCCAAATCATTCTTGGGCAATCGTGTTACAAATTTGGCGTGCAAGCCATAATTTGCCAATGAAACCGCCACATTCGCTTCGCCACCGCCGTAGGTCGCTTCAAAAACATCGGTTTGTGCAAAACGCAGATACCCCGGTGTTGCCAAACGCAACATGATTTCTCCAAATGTTACTACTGTTTGCATAGTCGGATTTAATTTTTAAGATTCCAGATTATTAGATGCCAGATGCCAGATTTCTAAATAGTTGATAATGTTGGTGTTGTTTTAAATTGAAAATACGCTTGCGCATTGTTATAGCAAATGTTTTGAATCATTTGTCCAATCCATTTTATATCATTTGGCAATTCGCCATTTTCAATATCATTACCGAATAAATTACATAATACCCGCCGGAAATATTCGTGCCGAGGGAAGGACAAAAAGCTCCGTGAATCGGTCAGCATCCCCACAAATTGACTTAGCAAACCCATATTTGACAAGGCATTCAGCTGTTTTTCCATGCCGTCTTTCTGATCCAGAAACCACCACGCCGAGCCCCACTGAATTTTTCCTGCCACCGAGCCGTCATTAAAATTGCCGATCATGGAAGCCATTATTTCATTATCAGCCGGATTCAAATTATATAATATCGTCTTCGCTAATTTATTTTGCTGATCCAAACGATCCAAAAACGTAGAAATGGCGCGGGCTTGCGGGAAATCGCCGATGGAATCCCAACCGGTATCAGGACCCAATGTTTGTAATAAGCGGGCATTATTATTACGTAAAGCGCCTAAATGAAATTGCTGCGTCCAGCCTTTTTCCCAATCCCATTCTGCAAAAATAATAAGCATCGCAGACTTAAATTTCTTGATCTCTACCTCTTCCAAGGCATAACCATTGCGAATTTTATCGAATATGATAATGATTTCCGAATCGGTATAATCTTCTGCATAAATGTGCTCCAAACCATGATCGGATACCTGGCTGCCCATCTCCGCAAAAAAGTCGTGCCGTTTTTTTAATGCGGCTATAAAATCATAAAAATTTTCAATACTTACATCAGCAACTGCTTCTAATTTAGCAAGATACGCATTAAAAGTAGTTGTATTTTCTACCGCCATCGCTTTATCTGGTCGGAATGCCGGCAAAACCTGAATATCAAAATCACTGTCTGCAATTGCTTGATGAAATTCCAAGAAATCTATCGGATCATCGGTCGTGCAGAGCACCCGCACATTCATTTTCCGAAGTAAATGACGCACCGAATAATCCGGCGTTTGTAACAAATCATTACATTGCTTATAAATAGCACCCGCCGAATCCGCATTTAATAAATCATAAATATCAAAATACCGCTGCAATTCTAAATGTGTCCAGTGATATAATGGATTGCGCATCGTGTAAGGCACGGTTTCCGCCCATTTTTCAAACTTTTCTTTATCACTGGCAGCGCCCGTTACATAATGTTCCGCTACGCCATTGGCACGCATCGCCCGCCATTTATAATGATCGCCGTACAGCCACACCTGTGTAATATTCTCAAATTGCTTATCTTCCGCTATTTCCTGCGGCGACAGGTGATTATGATAATCTATAATCGGCATTTCCTTCGCAAACTCATGATACAGCCGCTGCGCTGTTTTCGTTTGCAATAAAAAATCTTCATTTAAAAATGGTTTCATGATATATTCCATTTATTTATTTCATGTCGCTTCTTTCGAATATCATATCTCACATTTCTTATTTACAGGGAAACCCCCCGCTTCCACACAATAAAATCATCCTGCCCGTGCCGCACCGCGCTTACTTCGAGTTCACCGCTTGCTACTTTTATTACATATTCTAAAATCCGCTCACCCGCTTCTTCTATACTTTCCGAGCCTTCTATGATACTTCCGGTATTAATATCTATAATATCTGGCATGCGTTTCGCCAATGCCGTATTGCTGGATAATTTAATCACCGGCGCGATGGGATTGCCCGTTGGCGTACCTAATCCGGTAGTGAATAACACGATGTTTGCACCCGAACCAACCTCCGCAGTTGTCGATTCTACGTCATTTCCCGGCGTACATAATAAATTCAAACCTGGTTTGGTCACTTTTTCAGGATAATCGAGCACCGCCGTTATCGGGGAAGTGCCGCCTTTTTTGGCTGCGCCCGCCGATTTAATCGCATCGGTAATCAATCCATCGCGAATATTTCCTGGAGAAGGATTCATGTCAAAACCTGAGCCAACTGCCTGTGCACGAGCGTTATACGTTTGCATTAAATCTCCAAATCGTTCAGCAGTCGGCAGATCTACGCATCGATCGCTCAATTCCTGTTCGACGCCGCACAACTCCGGAAATTCCGACAAAATCACCGAGCCGCCCAGCGCCACCACTAAATCAGAAGTGTATCCAATCGCCGGATTCGCAGAAATCCCCGAAAACCCATCCGAGCCGCCGCATTCCAATCCGATGCATAATTTGCTCAGAGGAGCAGGTTTACGCGTATGTTGATTTGCTAATATTAATCCTGCAAAAGTTTGCTTCAAGGCTTGCTGAATCAGCGCTTCTTCCGTTCCAATTTTTTGCTGTTCTAAATAATAAATCGGTTTATTAAAATTTGGATCGCGTTTTTGAATTTCTTCTTGTAATAATGGAATTTGCGCGATTTGACAACCCAAACTCAACACGGTCGCGCCCGCCACATTCGGATTGGTGATGTAACCCGCCAGCAAACCGCACAGCGCCCGCGAATCGTCGCGCGTACCGCCGCAACCGCTATCGTGCGCGAGGAATTTAACGCCATCCACATTCGGAAATAAGCGCGGTTTGGCTTCTTCTGCCACCGCTACCTCCAAATCCGCCTCCAAAATTTCTGCTGCCGTTTTTCCAGCCTGATAGAGCGAAATTAAATTTTGTGTATGTTTTTGATAACTGTTTTTTCTGGCATAACCCAAATCTTCCACGAGCGCTTCCCGCAGCACCTCCAGATTGCGATTTTCACAGAAAACCAGCGGAATTACTAACCAGTAGTTCGCCGTACCCACGCTTCCATCTGCGCGGTGGTAGCCTTGAAAGGTTCGATGTTGCCATTTGGACACATCCGGCGCTTGCCATTCATTTTGCCGTTCAGCCTTTGCTTCGTATTGATTAGCAGCGTGTTTTACATTAGCAGTAGAAATCAAGCCTCCTTTCAGAATAAAATTTTGAGCTTTGCCAACCAGCACGCCATACATGGTCACCGGATCACCTGCGTTTAAATCTTCCGTTACAAATTTATGTTTCGCCGGAATGTCTTCCAGTAAATAATATTCCTCGTCATCCAATTGTACGGTTTCTCCTTTTTTCAAATTAGTCAACGCAACAATCACATTATCAGCAGGATGTATTTTTAAAACGGTATTCATGTGTTTTGGTGTTCTTGTATTCACATATTCTTGTGCTCATGCATTCTGGCTGGACGTTTGCAACATCGCTACCAATGTTTCTTTGACACTCGTTTCCAACATTTGTATCAAGAATGCCGTCACCTGTTCCGAAAAACCGGTTAATTTTGATAAATCTTCGCCCCAAAGCGACGGGTTAGCCAAGACAGTTGGCACCAATTGTTCCGGTGAATTTTCTCGCCACAAATTATAAAAATAAGCGGCTTGTGGGTCTTGAATTTGATAAAAATCACCATGCGCAGCGCCAAAATAAACCTCATTTTCGACTTTTTCTGCCTTCATAAATAGTAAATACGCGGCAAAACCAAGCGCCTTGTGCGTTGGAATTGTTTCCTGTGTTTTTACAAAATGCAGCAAGGTCGGCACATTCCGCATATTCATTTTTGAACTGTATTGCAAAGTGATACTCAGCCATTTATGATCGAGGTAAGGATTCCGAAAACGATCCAATACCTGATTGCCAAAGCGCTGAATGTCGTCCATCGGCATGGAGTAGGGGATGCCTCGCGCAATTTCCGACAGCATCAAATGCTCAATAAACGAAGATAAAATTGCATCTTTCATGCCTTCTTTCACCGTTTTAAAACCAGCGAGAAACGCCAAGCCGCAACTCAGCGTGTGCGTGCCATTTAGCATGCGCAATTTCAATTCGCGGAAGCGATCAATATTGGGTTCGATGTAAATGCCCGGATTCGCCTGATGAAAACACAGAATGGATTTGATGCGCTCATTGCCTTGAATCGCCCATAAATAATAGGGTTCGGACATGATTTTTAATTCATCCTGATAGCCGAGTTGCGCCTCCAATTCTTGTTGCATGGTCGGTGGCGGCGTGCCAGGTACAATCCTGTCAACCAAGGAGTTACAACAGTGATTGGAGTTTTCCAACCAATCAATAAATTCTGGTTCCAGATTATTTAAATGCGCCAATTCCAACAAGATCCCCTGCAATTCATCGCCATTATTCGGAATCAATTCCGTCGGCACAATCACCAAACCTTTATTCGGATGCCCCGCAAATGCCTGATAACGAGCATATAAGAACGCCAGTAATTTTGCCGGAAAGGAATTCGGAGGTGTTTGATGAATGCTTTCCTCCACCAGTTCAATGCCAACTTCGGTTGTGTTGGAGATAACAATCTGTAAATCAGGATTTTTTGCGCAGTCTAACACCTCTTGCCACTGACTTTTCGCTGATAAAACCCGACTGATCGCCGAACATATCACATTTTCTTCTACTATTTCACCATTTTCCACGCCGCGAATACAAACCGTGTATAAATTGTTTTGATGCTCAAACCCGCTCGTACCGCCGGAATCCGTGGATTTCACCATCACCACCCGCCCATTAAATAAGACTTGTTGATTCGCACGGTCAATCAAATAATCCGGCAGACCCCGCAGCAGCAAGCCCGTGCCAAATTGCAGCACCTTTTCTGGCAACTCAAGTACATGTTCACCAGGTACTTGTATATTTTTATTTTCACGAAGTGTCGGCAATATATCAAAAGAAAGTGTCTTCATTATATGATTATTATATTCCTGTTATCATTAATGTATCCTTGGTCTCTAAGTCTCCCTACACCCTTACCGCCTGCCTCGCCAATAACTTCCACCCGCCTTTCTGCTTATGCCATATCGTTAAAATATGTAATATTACAGAGCCAGGTCTGCCGCCATCATTGGTTTCCGCAAAGAATTTATGTCGTACAAGTGCCGTTTTCCCTGCGATTTTGATGGTTTGGTCGCTCAGCTCAATTTTTGTAAAATCAGATTTCCCACTTGCGATTGCTTCGACAAATTCGGTTTTATTTTCAATTTTTCCGCTCGAATGCCCATAGCTTAATTCCTCGGCAGCAATATTTTCCAAGGTATTTTTGTCGGCATCGACCATTGCTTTGCGCAGCGTTTCTACGGCGTTGGCGACAGCGGTTTCCGCTTGGGTTTGAGAAAATGTTGCAACTTTTAACATATTTAAAAATAATAGAGTGAATAGTAATCTTTTCATTATTTGATTTTTATAATTACCTGAACATTTAATGCTCAACATCTTCATTTCGGATTCCAACTCCCCGCAAAAGTCCATGCTGCATTGATTTCTTTCACTTTTGAGGTTTCTATATTATTTTTATGCCAATTATAATCACCACCTTTGCGATAGCAATTGTAATAATAAATCCGTTCCCCCCACTGAATAGGATTCGGCGCACTCGTCACCCAATAAATAGGCGCATCTGCCATATTCTCCGGAAATTTACAACCTATTAAATAAAACTGTGCTTCCTTATGATAACGCCCTAATTTAAAACCGTCATCACCTTCAAATGTACAATTTTTTAATACTGTTTTTGCAGTTGGATTTGCAGACCCATCATGCCATATCGCTGCATTTTTATTATGACAAATAAAATGACAATTTTCTGCATAAGCCCAGCCGCGCGGGCAATAAAAGTCCACGCCGCCTTCCATCGTGCAATTTTTGAAATAATACATCCCCTCTGTCACATCCCAAGGACTAACCGTATCGCCACCCAGCGCCCGAAAAGTGCAATTTTTAACAATAAGACGAGTAGAACCAGGCATTGCCCTGAACGCCATTTGATGCCCATCGCTTCGTATGACTTTTTTGCCACTGGTATCATTCGGGCAATCCACCACTACCGCTTCCTTCATTTTAAAACCGTACTCATTTATAACTGTCAGATTTTCAAACACTAAATCACTTGCTTTGATGTTAATGGTCGCTGTACCCCAATCATCAGGATGTGCACAACGCCAAATATCTCGCGCCTCGGAGTAAATAATTTTTACCGATTTTTCACTTACTCCTTGAAGCGTGATATGATTTTTATGGATAAAAATCTTTTCGCGGTAAATTCCTTTTTTTATAAAAATAACCCTTTGATTATCAATAGAGTCAGGCAAACTATTAATTGCTTCCTGAATGTTTTTAAAATCGCCCGAGCCATCCTGCGCTACTACAATTCGTTGTGCACTTAAATTAGTGAATAGAATAGTAATGAAAATGGCACACAATAACAAGACTCTGTAATGTAATGTCATAATTAATAGATTCGTGATTAGCACATCATTTCACCTGTTTCAACAGCCATTCTGCCAAATTCTTCGCCGCCTCGAAATTTTCAAATTCTACTGGCAGTTTCTTCGCATGCACATATTCATTATACAACCAGGGATCGCCCACGGCGAACACCGTTCCTTTCCCGATTTGTGCGGTCGCAATAATTACATCCGCGCCGTCGCTGATACTGGCTTTTGCAGGTGGCTGCACTGATAGTACGCTTAATTCTTTGATATACAGTTTTTTAGCGCCTTTAAAAATTGGGTGTCCTTTTGGAACCATGATTTTACCTTGCTCGAATTGCGTGCCTTGCACCATATTGCGACTCTTGTTCGTGAAGGTAATACCAAAAGTTTTTGCCAATTCATTAAAATGTGGTAATTCTACATTCGCCGAATCATTTGCCATCAAAACCAATACACCTCCTGCTTTCACCCAATCTGTAATTGCCTTAATATGAGCTGTTTGTATGAAATTTGGATTCTCTGTCTCTTTTTTCGTATCAGGATCAACAATAATGTAAATATCCGCCGATTTCAAATTTTCAGCCGTCGGTGCAGCAGCAAGCGTTGCCGTTTTTGCGCCATAATCATTAAAAATAGTGCCCAAAATAGAAAAGCCCGGATCAAAACGGTCGTGCCACAAATAATGATATTTTACTCCGTTTTTATATTCATTATTAAAATAATTATCCAATAACACGATTTTTCCTTTGCCGATATTTAGTTGTTGTAATAAATCCATTTCAATGCAAGCCTGCATAAAAGGTCCTACCGCTTTAAAATCATCGTCCCGCGTTGGCTCGGAAATATAATACTGATAACTGCCATCCCGATAAGGCGTACCACCTAAGCCCGCACCACCAACGGTTTTGGTGAAATGGGTCATCCCTTCAGCATCCGTTTCAACGAAAGTTTTTATCATTCCATCATATCCTTTTTTAATGGCTGGTAAATAACTTTCTGGTAAATAACCCATTCTTACACCCTTCGCCATACTAAATAAAAACATCGCTGTGCCGGAAGATTCTAAATAATTGCCTTGCTGACCGCCTTTGTCCGTCACCTGCCACCACACACCCGATACCGGGTCTTGATATTTGACTAAAGCCGTAGATAAGCGATTTAAAATATTTATTAATTCCTGTCTTTCAGGATGATCTGTTGGAAAATAATCCAATACATCTACGATGCCCATCGCGTACCAGCCCATTGCGCGACTCCAGAATTCCGGGGATTTTCCATCTTTTTTATTTGCCCATTGCTGATATTTACTTTCGTCCCAACCATGATATAATAAGCCGGTTTTTTCATCGCGGCTATATTTTTCCATAGTAATAAACTGATGCGCAATATCATCAAATGCTTCGGTTTGACCAGTCATTTGCGCATAATTCGCATAAAAAGGTTCTACCATATATAAGCCATCGAGCCATATTTGACTGGGGTAGCGGAGCTTGTGCCAAAAACCACCGGCTTGATTGCGCGGCATCCATGCAATTTGATTGCGTAAAATATCTGCCGCAACTTTATATTTTTTAATATTTTTAGTTTGATGTAATAATAATAACTGGCGTCCCGGCGGAATAAAATCACTATTATATTCGCCCATATTATATGTTAAAATATTACCGTCTTCCGTAATGTATTTATCCATGATATGCTGGATGTAATCATAATATTTGGGGTCGCGGGTCACTTGCCACAAGCGCTCAAATCCGGTTAATACTACCCCCATTTCATAATTCCAATTCGCCGGGCGTGGCTTTTCAAATTCGTCTTTTTTTACTTCTTGGTCAAATTGATTAATCGGGCGCTTCATCACCATCGAATCGGGATGATTTTTCATAATAGTAGTGGCTATTTTTATTGCCCAATCGGTATGCTGACTAAATGAAACTTGTGAAGTAAAGATTATTATGATAAAGACAACCAGTAATTTTGACATAATTCGTTTATTTTGATACTTTTAAAGTAGTGGATGTTACCCCTTCGCCAAAATGGATTTGTTTTGTCTCGTCTTTTAATTTTGTATTTTTTATTTCAATATTTCGAGAGTTTTTACCTTCTATATTTAAAAAAGAGTCAATAATTGGTAAATATTCAATACCATCTAATGTAATATGCTTACTATTTTGCAAATGAATAAGGACTTGGTCTTTCGTGAATAACTTCACATTTCGCAACTGAATATTGCTTCCTTCAATGCAAGTAAAGCCTTGGTTAGCTTGCAAAATAGCATTTTCAATCAAAATATTTTGAACATTCATCTCTGGTAAACCTTGAATATAAATGCCGTGTTCGGCACCGCTGCAGGTGATATTCCGGATGTAAAAATTACGAAAAACTGGCGTCTCTTCTGTTACCGGTTTCATTTCTGCTTTCGGATTTTTTAATGCTTCAGCAGCCTCTTTTCCATTGTAATACATATCAAATAAAATTGCTTCTGACGGAATATTCGTCATATTCATATCTGTGATGTAAATATTTTCCACCACACCGCCGCGCCCATGCGTCGTCTTGAAGCGCAAGCCAATATCCGTGCCCACAAACGTGCAATGCGAAGCAAAAACATTACGCACACCGCCCGACATTTCGGAACCTATTACAATACCGCCGTGCGCTGCATACACGATATTGTTTTTTATAATCACATTTTCCGTAGGCACGCCTCGCTTTCTTCCATATTCATTACGCCCTGATTTTAAGCAAATTGCATCGTCTCCAACATCAAAATTACAGCCTTCGACTAGTACATTTTTACAAGATTCTACATCTACGCCGTCGCCGTTTTGTGCATACCAGGGATTTTTTATAATTAAATTCCGTAATGTAATATTTTGTGATAATAATGGATGTAAGCACCAGGCAGGAGAATTTTGAAAAGTGACGCCTTCTAATAAAATTTTATTACAATTTGTAAATGTCACCATATTTGGGCGCAAAAAATCTTTAATCGCTTCGTTATCCTGCATCGTTTTTCCAGGAGTCATCACACCGGGATTTTCCGTTGAAGCCCCTTTCAATGCAGAAGCTGAAGGATACCAGGTGTCGCCTTTCGCATCAAGAACACCACCCGAAGCAACTAAATTTTTCCATTGCGATTCATTTAGTTTGCTTCTTTTCACCGGACGCCAAGCTGCGCCTGCACCATCAATGATTCCTTTGCCAGTAATTCCAATGTTTTCAGCATCTTTCGCGCTGATCGGCGCTTGTCGGCGATAGGCAGGCAAACCTTCGTAGGTGCTTTCGATGAGTGAAAAATCATTTAAATCGTCGCTAAATTGTAATAATGCACCTTGCTCGATATAAATATTTACATTACTTTTTAAAACAATCGGTCCGGTAAGCCATAATCCTTTCGGAATCAATACTACACCGCCACCAACTTTATTGCAAGCGATTATTGCGTTATTAATAGCTTCGGTATTTTTTGTAATACCATCGGGTTTTGCACCAAATTTTACAATATTAAAAGTATCTTTCCTAAAAGCAGGTTGACTGATTTTGGGCAATAAATGATCCAGGTTCTCAGGAAAGACAAGTGTTTGAGATTGCAAAATTCCATTTAGTAATAAAAATATAAAAAAGAAATAATATGATTTCATGTCTTTTTATTATAGCATTCTGAGTCTTAGATTAGAATGAAAGGAAAAGTTGGCGTAACTCAAGCGCTACGCCAAACCCAGCCCTAACCAAATTGAAGTAATGTTTTTATATCTTAGTGTTTTAGTATTATGATGTACCACCACACTCTAACACTATCGCACCATAACACTATTCTATACTATTTATACCCTGGATTTTGCGTAAACTCGCTCTTATTCACCACCGCATCAATCTGACGCTGCGGAATCGGACGCAAAACATGATATTCTTGAATAAAACCAGCCGCTTCCGGATTATATTTTTTTACCCGTTCCACCAATTTACCGGTACGTTTGAGGTCAAACCAGCGCAATTGTTCGCCTGCAAACTCGCGGGCACGCTCATCCAAAATGAAATCCAGATTTACATCAGCAGCCGTGATGAGCATATCATTTTCTTTGCTGGCATTCGCGGCACGTTTACGCACTACATTAATTAGTTCAGCGGCTTTTGCTGTATTATTTAGTTTGAATTCTGCTTCCGCAGCGATTAAGTACATTTCCGCCAGTCGAATCACGAACGCATCCCGAGCGCTTTGGGCTTCATTCAGTGTGGGGCGCGTTGGGTCGTCAAATTTTTTGAGCGGTACAAACATAGCATTGGCGGCGATTTTACCATCTGCTTTATACATTTTACTATCATCAATAATCAAATATTTTTTCTGCGCATCTACGGAGTCCGGAATTTCATATTTAGTAGCAACAATAGCTGTGTCGCCCAAAGCAAGGCTGACGGTAATTTCAGTAGCGCCTACTTTCTTTTTGTAAGAACCCGCTTTATTACAAATCCAAACCGTTTTAAAAGAACCATTATATCTGGAATCGATATTTTCATTATATAAATTCAATAAAAATTTAGTAGGCATATAACGAACGAAAGGACGCCCATTGGCAACGTCGCGCTGCATCCCAATGGCACCAGCAGCCGTGCGTTCATAAGCCATTCCGAAGTGCAAATGCCCGTTGTGTCCGCCGCGCGGGTGTCCGTCAGGATTGGTCACAGCATTGGTCAAATCGCTCAAAGTCAAGTCCGCTGTATAATTAACCGCCCAAATTACTTCCTTATTCTTCAAATTTGTCATATTCCAAAGGTCAGCATACTTCGGTACGAGCGATAAACCATAGCTGGAGATTACTTTTTGAGCCAGGTCAGAAGCCTCGCGGTTATTGCCTCTGGTGAGATGCACCCGCGCCAGAAAGGCTTCGGCGGCGGGTTTCGTGACACGACCGTAATTGCTGGTTGTCGTTGGTAAATTCGCAACTGCTACATTCAAATCTTCAAAAATCTGTTTGTAAATGGTTTCAACCGGCGTGCGATTTGCCGTTGTTTGCGCGGTGGTTGGCACTTCCGTTGTAAAATGAACGCCACCCCATTGCTCTGCAATATGCCAGTAAAAGAACGCCCTCAGGAAACGCAATTCACCTTCTCTAACTTTCTGTAAATCAGCGGATAAACCAGACTTTCCGACATTAATAATACCAGCATTGATTAAGTTAATGGCTTGGTAAGAGCGTTGCCAAAGGCGCTCCATGAAAACCTCCGTTGCTGCTAAACCAGCTTCTGAGCCTTGTAAATTATTATACACCATCAAATCCAGGCGGCGATTGTCAACACCCGGCAGCCAAAGATCGGTGCCCATTTCCGTCAAATTATAGCCTTCTTCCTTCCCGTACCAGGCGCGGGTGTAAGCATACGCGGCATTCACCAATGACTCAAAACCAGCGGGCGTGGTATAAGCGTTTTCGCTGGTCAAACCCGTTGGGTTGTACTCTTCGAGCAAATCATCCTGGCAACTGGTAGCAAGCAGGATGCCCGTGAGTAAGATTAATTTTGATATATATTTGATTTTCATTGTTTTATTTTTTGAAATAGTACGCTGATTGTTAGGATTATTATGAGTTTTATGATCTAAATATTATTAAAAGTAAATCATAGTGAATCGCAATTATCATAATAATCAGTGTCCTATCATTTTTTAAAATTCTACATTAATACCACCTACGATCAGGCGATTCATCGGGTTGGTTTGCGAACCGCCCCGCTCTGGATCGTAATTGTCTATTTTGCTAGAAACGAACAAGTTACGACCTGTTGCGTAAATTCGTAAAGAAGATACGCCGACTTTGCTCAACAGGGATTGTGGGAAATTATAACCAATCGTAACAGCGCGCAATTTTGCAAAAGAGGCATCTTTATAAAATAAGGACGAATAATATAAAGTCGCACTCTGAGAGCGATTCGCGCTTGGTCGTGGGAATTCGTTACTCGGATTTTCCGGCGTCCAGTAATTGTGTTGCAAGCTATTTTCATTCGCTTGAGGATCATACACCCCGACAAAATCGTAGCGCATCATTTGACCCCAGCGTGCAAAAATCTGGAAGGAAAAGTCGAAATTTTTAAAACGGAAATCGCTATTGAAATTGCCACTCCACTTCGGGCGGGTAGAACCCAGCACCACGCGGTCGTTGTTGGAATCAATCAAACCGTCGTTATTTTGGTCTTTCACTTTGATGTCGCCGGGCGCTTGTTTGTATTTGGCAGCGATGTCTGCTTCGTTGGTTTGCCAGATGCCAATTTGCTCATAATCATAAAAAGCTTGCGTTGGCTCACCGATAAACCAGCCATTGGCTACGTCATTGGAGCCGGTTGCCAATTCTACAATTTTTTCATTCACTGCAAACCAATTGATTCCTATATTCCAGGTGATCTTATCATTGCGAATAGCCGTTGTATTCAATCCAATTTCGATACCTTTTGTTTCTGTTTTGCCTACGTTTTCAATCACTCTTGAAACGCCAGAACTCAATGGTAGCAGGCGTTCCAGCAATAAGTTTTCCGTTTTGGTTTGATACGCATCCACCGTACCGCTCAGGCGACCTTTGAAGAACCCAAAATCCAAACCGGCATTGTAAGTGGTCGATAATTCCCATTCCAAATTATCATTGCCCAAACGCGTACCAAAGGTATAGCCAATCGCGGGCGATTCGTCAAAGGCATAAGGGACGCGGGTTAGCGTGCTTTGGGTGGCATAAGGTTGTACCGCAGCATTACCTGCCACGCCGTAGCTCAAGCGTAATTTTAAATCAGAAATAATCGGATTGCGTGCTAAAAAATCTTCTTGTGTGATGCGCCAAGCTGCCGCCACCGAAGGGAAGAACGCCCATTTTTTGCCTTCACTCAACTGCGAAGCGCCGTCGGTACGTCCTGTCACCATTAACAAATACTTATCTTTGAAGCCGTATTGAATGCGACCTGTGTAGGAAAGCAAAGTGCTTTCGCGATAATTTGTGCTGGTGGAAACCTCTTCATTGGCATTCGCCAGCGCATAAAATGATTGGTACGACAATAATTGATTCGATCCTTGTGCAGTCACTTCCTCTATACGGCTACCCAATAACGATTGAACGCCGGTGATACTTATATCATGATTACCAAATTGTTTGCTATAATTTATAATATTTTCGAGGTTGTAACCAAGGTTGTTAGCAGTAGAATAACGTGCTAAAGGTTTAGCGCCATTGCGTTCTACCGTTAAAGAATTTGCATACAAACCCTCGCGCGAGCCGGTGAGTTCCACGCCCAAATTGGAGCGGAAACTAAAGCCATCAAAAGGTTTGAATTCTACATAAGCCGAGCTGAAAACGCGGGAAGTGCGATTGTTATTCGCCCAGTTATTGGGTTGCTCGTCCATCAATGGGTTTACCGTGCGGTTATTATTCAAAAAAGGGATAATATTGCCCAAAGAATCGTAAGGCACTTCCAGCGGTACCAATTTGTTGGCGGTGTTGAGCACATCACGGCGAATGTCCTGGTCGTAATAAGTGACCTGATTTTGTGTACCGATTTTAAACATTCGGGAAATGGTATGGTCAATATTGAGTCGAATGGAGTAACGGTCTAATTTATCATTTACAAACAAGCCTTTTTCATTAAAATAGCCCAATGAAATGTAAAAATTCGTTTTATCCGTTCCTGTCGAAACGCCTAACTGATAATCTTGCTGCGAGCCATTATTTAAAAACAGATCGGGCCAAATCGTGCCGGGGCTATTCACTAAATTTCCGAAAATTTTAGCATCATCCTGCGGTCCAGTCCAGTTGCCCGTGGTACGGTTTGCCTCGCGGCGAAAGTCTTTGTACTCCTCAGGTGTAAAAACTTTGGGATATCCAAATAATTCAGAAACACCAGCATACGAATTAAAAGAAACGCGTGTCTTTCCGGAAGCGCCTTTTTTTGTGGTAATCAAAATAACGCCATTCGCACCGCGCGAACCATAAATTGCCGTAGAAGCCGCGTCTTTCAAGACTTCCATGGATTGGATGTCATTCGGATTCAAATCCTGAATGCTATTATACTGAATGCCATCCACGATAAAAAGCGGATTGTTGGAAGCTGTCAACGAGCGATTGCCCCGTACAACTACGTTAATGCCTGCGCCTGCTTGCCCGCTCGAGCGTGTGATGTCCACGCCTGGAAGCTTGCCTTGCAAGGATTCCATGACGTTGGTGGTGGGTACTTTGCGCAATTCCTCTGGTTTGACCGAAACCACTGCGCCTACGACGTTGCTTTTTTTGACCTGACCATAACCAATTACGACCACTTCGTCCAGCACGGTTTGGTCAGTTGATAAAGCAATCGAAAAATTAGTTTGGCTGCCTACAGTAATTTCCTGCGTTTGATAGCCTGTATAGCTGAATACCAGCACACCAGCAGGATCGTCGGGGATAGTGAGTAAAAAAGATCCATCGGCATCGGTAGTAGTGCCGTTGGTGGTTCCTTTTAACAGGATGTTAACGCCAATGAGCCCGTCGCTATTGGCTGCATCCGTTATTTTGCCACTCACTTGCCGGGTTTGTTGAGCTTGCAGGGAAATAGCTGCACTCAACAAAAGGAGCAGTACATACAATTTTTTAATCATGGTTTTGATAGTTTAGTATAGTTTCATAAAAAATCAATGGAGTGTATCAAGTGTTAAAAAATCCATATCTGTAAAATCCTGATTTTCACCTGCCATACCCCAGATAAAAGCATAACTCATCGTGCCACAACCGGCGTGAATAGACCAAGGCGGCGAAATAACGGCTTGACAATTGCCGATCCAAAGGTGACGGGTTTCTTGTGGCTGCCCCATTATGTGCAGTACCCGTTGATTCTCTCGTATATCAAAGTAGCAATAAACCTCCATCCGACGGTCGTGCGTGTGAGGAGGCATCGTGTTCCACACACTGCCGGAATTTAATACCGTTAACCCCATTACCAATTGGCAACTGGGAATGCCGTCGCGGTGAATGTATTTATAAATGGTGCGTTGATTGGCGGTCTCGGTTGCGCCTAAATGTTGTGGCGTCGCATCTTCTTTTGTCATCAAGCGTGTTTCATATTCCTTGTGCGCCGGAGCGGAAAGGAGGAAGTATTTTGCTGGTTGGGAGGCATTTGTACTGGAGAACTCCACATGATGAGTACCTCGACTTACATACAGGCAATCCATTTTTCGCAACTCATAAGTCGTTCCATCCACTGTGACTTTTCCATTGCCACCGATATTAATAATGCCTAATTCCCGTCTTTCCAAAAAGAAATTGGCTTTCAATCCTTCTGGATTTGACAATGCAACCAATTGATTTACAGGCACTACGCCGCCGATTATCATGCGGTCATAATGTGAATAAACAAGCTCGATTTTATTGGATTGAAATAAATTTTCCACTAAAAAATTGGCACGTAATGCCTCGGTATTCATAGAAGCCACTTCGCGGGGGCTGCTTTCGTATCTTTGTTGCATTTGAATAATTTGATTTATATCTTGTAATTATTTTAATATCAATCACTTATAAGTTTTGGTGCATTCGTGCTTCGTAAATCGTACTTCGTCCTTTACCTTCCCATCCACCCTCCATCCACCGTCAAAATCGTGCCGTGCACATAATCCGAAGCCGCCGAAGCCAGAAAAACCGTAGCACCTTTAAAATCCTCTGGCTCGCCCCAGCGTCCTGCCGGAATGCGATCCAAAATAGATTTGCTTCGTACCGGATCATTGCGCAAGGCTTCCGTGTTATCCGTTGCGATGTAGCCGGGCGCAATGGCATTGACGTTCACGCCTTTACCTGCCCATTCATTTGCCAAAGCTTTGACCAAGCTGCCGATAGCGCCCTTACTCGCCGCATAACCCGGTACGGTAATGCCCCCTTGAAAAGTGAGCAACGAAGCCGTGAAAATGATTTTACCCGAACCTCGTTCCACCATCCTTTTACCGATTTCACGAGCGAGGATAAACGGTGCATCCAGATTGACTGTCAACACTTTATCCCAATATGTATCGCTGTGATCCGCAGCCGGCGTGCGCAAAATCATCCCCGCATTATTCACCAAAATATCAATGGTTGGAAAGTCAGTTGTAACGGATTGAATGAATTGGTATAAACTTTCCCGATCGGAAAAATCTGCCTGATAAGCTTTAAAACTTTTACCTAATTGCTTGATTTCCTGTTCAATATCACTTCCTTGCAAAGCAATCGAAGAAGAAACGCCGATAATGTCTGCACCCGCTTCTGCTAACGCCAATGCCATCGCTTTGCCAATACCTCGGTTGCAGCCGGTGACTAACGCCATTTTTCCAGTTAAATCAAAAAGAGCAGGAATGTTCATAAAATCGTAGTGGGTTTTGAAATTTTATTTTGCAAATAAATCTTTCCACCACACTAAAATTAGAACCGGACTTTAGTAACTTCAAATAAGTTTGGAAATATATTTACGCAAACGTTATCGGGAACGTTCCCGGAAATAGTCGTTCAGATATTTAGCACAAGCGATTGGAATATTTTGCTAAAATGAGTACTTTTAAATGGCAAATGCCGCCTATTCATTTTTTTGAATTTGGAACTTTATTTTTATAATCAAATTTAAAACCAAATTTTACTTGCATACCGTCACCATAAAGGATATTGCGAAAGCACTGAATCTTTCTACTTCTACCGTTTCGCGGGCATTGCGGGATAGTTATGAAATTAACCCGGAAACAAAGCAACTGGTATTGGAATATGCGGAAAAGATGAATTACCGCCCCAATCCGATTGCACTAAGTTTGCGCGAAAATAAAAGCTGGGCGATTGGGGTCATCGTGCCAGAAATTGCAAATCATTTTTTTTCGCAAGCCATTAATGGGATTGAGGAGACGGCGTACAAACGAGGGTATCATGTTATGATTTTCCAAAGTAATGAGTCGTACGAGCGAGAAGTCGCCAACGTCGGGCATATCGTGGCGCGGCGCGTGGATGGGTTGTTGATTTCGATTTCTAATCAAACTTCAGACGTAAATCATTTAAAAGAATTACACGAACAAGGATTACCTATTGTATTATTTGATCGCGTTTCCGACGAAATCCATACTCACAAGGTGGTTACGGATAATTTCAAAGGTGCTTTTCAAGCCACAGAACATCTGATTTTATCAGGCCGACGGCGCATTGCGCATCTCACCAGCTCTTCATTTTTATATATCGCCAAAGAACGCTTGGCCGGTTATCGTGCTGCCCTCGAAAAACATGATATTCCATTTGATGAACGGCTTATCTATTTCAGCAAAGCTTTTGACAGTGAATACGTGCGTAATAGCGTTGAGGAGCTATTAATGTTAAATCCCAAACCCGACGCTTTTTTTACAGCAAGCGATCGGCTGGCTTTAGGTTGTTTGGAAGCTTTACACGAATTAAATGTCAAAATTCCACGGGAAATTGCCTTGATCGGTTTTACAAATCTGCGGGCAGCGCATTTACTATCTCCGGCACTTAGTACGGTCTGCCAACCTGCATTTGATATGGGAAAAACTGCTGCAGGATTATTATTAGATTTAATAGAGTCTAAAAAAAAGCCAATAGAATTTAAAACTATTAATCTACAAACCGAAATTGTTATTCGAAAATCGTCCTAATTACATACTCTTAATAATATTTAATTTTTTAAATATATTTTGAATATTACGCTCCCAATTATATGCTTTGTAAAAAGTAGCAGGTACGGCTTTTTCTTTTTGTTGTTGCAATGCTAAAATTTCTTTTACAAAAGCCTGATTATCTTCATCTTCTACAATTATTAATTTTTCTCCGCAAGCATTCGCATCAATACCTTTTGCGCCTGTGCGTGAAGAAATGACCGTTGTGCCTAAGGCAATCGCTTCGATTACTTTTGTTTTTACGCCGCCGCCAGTATTTATTGGGTTTAATACAATATCTACTGCTTTAATATATATATCAATATTTTCCACAAATCCAAGATAATCAATATATTGTATTTTATAATCAACAAGTCTTTTATAATGTTCGGGCAAACCACCTCCGCAAATCAAAATGCGATACGCGAAATCAGTTTTTTGTAATAAAATAGGATTAATATGATATATAATACGCTCCACCGCATCAAGATTAGGCTGGTAGGATTGCGGACCAAAAAAAAGAATTAATAATTCTTCTTTATTATAATGATGTCTTTTTATAATCTGTTGACGTGCGTAGATCCGATCGCCCGGCATTTCGCTCAGCCGCGTGCCATAAGGCATTGGCGCACATTTTTCAGGGTCAAGTTTAAAAATTGGAATAGACGCTTCCAAATCATCCGATGAAATAAAAAGTAAATAATCGGCAGCGCGATAAATAATTCGTTCAATCGGATATAATAATCGCCACCACCATTTACTAATCGTTTTAAACCGTTGAAATTCAATATTATGAACATATACAATAAATCGAATTCTAAGCATTCTACAAACAGGCAAGGCAATTAATCCAAAAAATGGTTGCTGAATAATACAAGTTTTGATATTTCCTTTATAAAAAAATCGCCATAAGCGCAAGATTATCAACGGATTGAAATATTTATAAAAACGATCCGAAAATAATAATTCTAATCGAAAAGGTAGATTATCTTTAATATTATTAGTAGTAGAAATAACGACCGTATCCCGTTCTTGAGCTAAAGCTTCACAAAAGCCAAAGGCTGCATGGTGGCCGCCATTTTGTGGTGGCACAAAGCGATAAGGAATAATAACTGCAATGCTGGATGGCGCTGGAGGCATCCCGGTAATCTTATACTATTATTAATTAATAATGACGTATTTATAGTTTACTAAATTCCAATATATCAAGAAAATCAATCATGGTCTTATTTCTTTTTTCTGGTTCTCGCAATTGGTTTTGAAGGTGTTGCCCTTGTATTTGTTTTGGCTTTCTCTGCAGGAGCAGGCGGTGTTGGCTTTGGCTCATTTTGTGCTTTTTGATAGGATTGATAACCATAAAACCCAACTACACCAAGCAATCCTAATAAAACAAGCGAAGAAAATATAGTCGAAAGGAGTTTACCGCGTTCATAAGTCTTCGGGGCAAAGATAAATTCGATTTTATGCTGCCCGGCCGGCACGCGCATGGCCCGCAAAATATAGTTTACGCGAATGTGTTCCACTGGATTTCCATCAATATAAGCTTGCCAACCTTTATTTGGCCCGTACCAGATTTCAGAGAAAACCGCCAGTTGCTCACTACTCGCATTGCTTTGATAGGTCAAATGATTCGGTTCGTATGTTGTCAAAGTAATCGTGGCAGCAGAGTCGCGTTGTAATTTTAAATCAACTAAATATCGAGAAAATTCTTTATGCGCAATTACCTCATTAGCAGGGTCAAAATCGCTTAAAGCATCAATTTCTTGATTAGGCGTATCCACCATGCGCGTGCTATTCACGAACCAGGCATTACCCAAAGCGCCCATATTGATTTGCATCTCCGGCTGTCCATCTTGCCCTTGTACAATATAATATTTGGTATTGAGCATATTCAGCACCCGCTCGTTATTCTTGCTGATCTGGCGATCTATAATATCCTGATAGCGTTGCAGTTTCGCAGCATGATAGCCACCAATAGATTTATGGAAATAGGAAGTAAATGAGGATTGGAAAGTGCTTTCCGACAAATCAAGTACCCGAAAGTTCGGGTCGGCGTCTTTTTTGATCAATTCATCGACCGCGCGCGGCGTGAATGCTGCTTCGGCGTTGGTTTTTGTTACAAAAATATTATCATTAAAATAACGTCTGCCAGCCGTCCACATATCAAACAATACTAATATGCCAATTCCAATAATGACTATATTTTTTTGCACCCATTTTTGTAAAAATGCCCAAACCAAACCGGCACTCAATAAGACCAAAACCAAAGAACGAAAAGCATCGCTGCGCATCAGCGCTTTGCGATCAGAAGGCAAAGCATCGGCGCTGATTTTATAATTTTGCACATATTGTTGGTCGCTCGCTGATGTAAAATCAAAAAACGAAGGCCCGAAAAGCATAAAAAATAAAGCAATCGCTCCTAAAATACCACCCGAAATGTAAACAGCCCGCAGAATTGTTTTTTTATCAGCATCTTTTTTAAAGATTTCATTTACAGCCAGTAAACCAAGCATCGGCACCAGGAATGCCGTCACACTTAGAATAGAATTAGGCGTTCGGAATTTATTATATAAAGGTAAATAATCAAAAATAGGTTTATTAAACCATGCTAAATTATCGCCCATCGACAACATAAAAGTCAATAAGGTACCTATACCCAACCACCATTTTGCTGGGCCTTTCACTAAAATTAATCCCATTAAAAAGAAAAACATGACGATAGCGCCAAAATAATTCGGCCCGCTTGTGAAAGGCAAGTCGCCCCAATACAAAGGCGCGCTTAGATCAGCCGGAACGCGATAGCCCAATTTGGTCAATTCTTGTCGAAACGCTGAGTTCTCACCTACAGGCTCTTGCGAACCACCACCTGCCACGCCAGGAATAAATGCAGAAAATAAATCAATCGTGCCATTGCTCCATTGCATCGCATATTCCCAGTCCAGACCTTCCACTTCACTGCTGCTTTGGGCATCAGCGACAATTGCTTCCTTCTGCAAAATGGGCTTACCCCGCATCGTATCTTGCGCATATTCATACGTCACCAATAAATTGGAAGCTGCCGAGCCAACACCTATCAATCCTGCCAAAATTAATACGCCTGCCGCTTTAGCAAAATCAAGGATTTCTCCTTTGCGAATGCTATAAGCTAATTGTGCGATTCCAAAAATAATAAGCGTTAAAGCAAAATAATAAGTCATTTGCACGTGGTTCGCCATGATGTCCAAGCCCATCCCCAAAGCGAATAGTACGCCACCAATTAAATATTTTTTCCGAAAGGCTAACAGCATACCGGCTGCGATCAACGGCAAGTATATAATAGTAATAAATTTTGTAATATGTCCTGTTGCATATAAAATAAAATTATTTGTAGAAAATCCGAATGCCACGGCGCCAACCGCTCCCAGCAAAGGATTCACTCCTAAGACCATCATAAGGATATAAAATCCGACCATACCTGCAAAGAATCGGCCGATGGGTTCGTTAATACCCAAAGTGGATAGTCGATCAACAAATCTTAGGTTATTTCCATCTTGAATGGTGTTAATCTGATACGTTGGCATCCCGCCAAACATAGCGTTTGTCCAGAGCGAGGTTTCGCCTGTTTTTTCTTTGAATTCGCGCACCTCCTGCGACATTCCCAGGTATTGTGTAATATCGCTCGATTGTACCACTTTACCATTCAGCTGCGGTGAAAAATAAATTGCTGTGATTGCAAGCAATACGAGTATAACGACTAAATGGGTCAGTGTTTTTTTGAAAAAAGAATTCATACAATTCTATATTATAATTTAAAAGACAAAACAATGTAATAATTTCAACACTTATTATACTTCACTAAATCATCGAATCACTACATCACCAGATTACTAAATAAAATCCACATCCACATCATACGGATAAGTCATCAGAAAATCAATCGCTTTATCCACATCCAGATTTTTAAAAACAATATTATAAATCATTTGGGTAATTGGCACCCGCAGCTTGTAATAATTTGCCAACTGCCGCGCAATCCGCAAGGTTCCTACACCTTCCGGCACTTCGGGCATAGATAATAAGATCGTTTCTCGGTCTTCGCCTTTGCCTATGCGATATCCAAAAGAAAAATTGCGGCTGCGCTTGCTGGTTGCCGTTGCCACCAAATCGCCTATACCCGCTGTACCAAAGAACGCACCCGGCGTAGCGCCCATTGCCTTGCCGTAGTAAATCATCTCGGTCAAGCCGCGTGTAATAAGCATCGCCTGCATATTTTTGCCCAAACCTTTGCCTCGCAAAATCCCAGAACCAATGGCAATAATATTCTTCAAAGCGCCCGCTAATTCCGCACCCAGAATATCATACGAGCCAAACACGTGGAAATGCTTACTATTCAAGACCGTTTGCCCTGCGCGAATCACTTCATTAAACTTGCTACCAATGACCGTTGCTGTAGGTTGTCCTTCCATAATTTCAGTGGCAAGATTCGGTCCAGAAAGGCATCCAACCCTTACCACTACACTCTCTTGCAAAATGACTTCACTCATAGTACTCACGTGCTCGCGGCGAAGCACTGCATTTTCTTCTAATCTATCGTTTTCAAAACCTTTTACATCAAAGCCCTTCGTGCCGTGTATCAAAATATGGTAAGGTCGCAAATGTGGCCCGAGTTTTTGCATCATTCTACGAAAATTGGCAGCGGGTACCACCGGAAACAAAAGCGTACAGTTTTCCGCTACCTCCTGAATATGATTGGTAAGGCGTACACGGGGCGATATTTCCACTCCAAAATTGCGATGTGTTTGGCGAATCGTTTCCAGTACATCTTCTCGTCGAGTATAAAGCAGTACATCTACGTTGTGTGCCAATAAATTGGAAATAGCCGTGCCAAAACTACCTGCACCGATTACGCCTACCGTTTTTCCTATATCTGACATTTATACCAAGTTAGAAGTATGAAGTCGGAAGTCGGAACATTTAACCAATTAAAAAGCAACTAATCGAATTCTCAATTTATCGTAGGCTTTTAGAAAAATTGGTATTATTTGACTTAAGACAACACGCAAATGTAAGTTTAAATCCGATAGTTTCAAGGGAGAAGTTTCTGGTTTCTGGCACTTGGTTACAGGTTTCTAACATCTGGCTTCAAAAGCTAAAGTTTTAAACACTATATAAGTTCGTAACTTTCGAGATAAATTATCGTTTTGTTTTTTAGTTAACAAAAAATATATTTGATGCTTGTAATTTTTCCTATTGGTGATTTGTTTTTAGTAATAAAATATCTATTCTAAAATAAATATGGTGTTCGATTTTTAATATCTTACCAAATAATCAATGGTAAATAGTTAATAATCAATAAAATAACCCAATAAACAGCACTAAACCCATGCCTAAAAAAACCACCAGAGCCGGTAGAAAAACAGATGAACAATCGCCCGAAAATGCCTTACCACGAGGTAGAAACTATCTATTTGTTATCGGAATTGATGAATATAAATTCCAACCCCGCCTCTATAATGCGGTAAAGGACGCCGAAGATGTGATTCAACTGCTCACAGAAAAGTATCAATTTTCAAAAGATCCCAAATTACTTTTCACGCTTTTTAATGAAAAAGCAACCCAGGAAAATATTTTCGCTACCTTGGATCGCCTTTCGGAATTGATGACAGAGCAGGACAAACTGGTCATTTACTACTCCGGGCATGGCGAATTGAAGAAAAATATCAACGAAGGTTTCTGGATTCCTTATGATGGCAATCCTAAAAACCCGGCCGGCACTTATATTTCGTTCAGCATTTTGACCAAATACATCAAAGCGATCAAGGCTTTCCACACATTTATCATCGCCGATTCTTGTTTTTCGGGGGCTTTATTCACCGAAAGAGGCTCGGTTTCTCAATTTCAAGATCGTTTAGAAAGTATTCCTTCGCGGTGGTTGCTCACTGCGGGCCGCGACGAGGTCGTAGCTGACGGGCATCCTGGTGACAATAGTCCTTTTGCCGATGCGGTACTCTGGTGGCTAAAAAGCAACAAAGAACCTCGGCTACGGGTATCCGATTTTTGTAACTTAGTGATTCAAAACGTTGGTTTTAATGCCAAACAAACACCACGCGGCGAGCCGATGCGCGATGTTGGACACCGAGGGGGTGAGTTTATGTTTCGTTTAAAAAAATACGCCGATGCGGTTTTTGAAGAACAAGTGATCGAAGAACCCAAAGGAACTGACCGAGGCATTGCAGACGTTGAAAAACCGGAAGAACCCATTAAAGAAATACCACATAAATCCATATTGCAACCTATGGCATCATTGAGTGAACTAAAAAAGACCTTGAAAAAAGCCCTGGCAGATGACCTCGGCGAAGCCTTTGACTTATTTTACAATACGATTGATGATAATTCAAATGTGACCAATTTGCTGATTAATTTGCAAGGACAGTACAATGGCATGAAAAAGCAGGAAAATATGGGACTCAGCGAGCCGGATTTTGCCAATCGCACTTATAACAGAATCCGCGTTGCACTTCAGGATACCGTAGATAAACTAGAGGAAGATGATGTGAAACCTACGGCACTTAACACAAACCCAGCACCCCAACAACCTGTAAATACAAACAATTCGACGGTTAAAGCCACTATTTCTGACTTGGAAAGAAAAGGCTTGGAAACGCAACTTAACATATTGCAAAAAAAACTTAACTTTTTTTTACAACAGCAAGCTGTAATAAGTGACCCCAATCAGCGGTTTACTTTGGACGTACAAATCGAAGAGACGCAACAAAAAGTGGATGAATTAAAAGCAAAATTAGGCATTTGACCAATTCGGAAATGGGTAGTCGGAAGTAGGAAATTAAATATGATTTCTTGATTCCGGCTTCCCGCTTCCCATTTCCAACTTCAAAACCTATGGCATCCGAACTGGACGGCTTGAAAGAACGATTGGATATTACGTTGGAGCGCCTCAACGCGTTGCAAAAGGCTATTGCTATTGAATCGGATCCTAATCTAAGATTTACATTAAGTCAACAAATCGAGCAATATGAAAGCGAAGTTGCAGAAGTAGAAAGCAAAATTGCAGAAGAAAAAAAACGGGTTGGAAACGCCTACGGACTAACCGCCACATCCGGCAACAGCCTTTTAGAGCAGAAAATCAGAGAGTTATCTATTGATATAAACTCTAAAGTTGGTGAATTATTCTTGGTGAATATAGATCGTGTGCCGCCACGCAATCGCTTCTGGGATGCTTTTGATGAAAATCTGGAGCGCAAGAATCCGTTTCAATTTTATTTTGTATTAGCTTGCCCAACTCAACAACCCAATAGCTTTGCCGAACGCATGATTTATGAATTGGTTATCGAAGAATTGGAAGAAAATGTGGATGCGATCAACTATATGCGCCAACAGGATAGTCGCCGTGTAAAAGTAGAAGATTTGCCTTTGGGGCGGAATTTGCGCAATTCGCAACGTGAATTCAAAAAATATTTTGCGCGCCGCTTCGGTCTGACCGATTCGGAAACGATGTTTGAAGATTATATCAAAACTGGCTTGCCAAAGCTTGAATATCAATACGTTGCTACAGTTTTTGATCTCAACGCCAGCAAATGGGATGAATCGTTGATGCAGGAATATCTCCAATGGATAATGGACGTGTTCAGCAATACCCACGAAGCAGTACCGACGTTTTTGTTTTTCTTTGCCGTTTTTATTCGCGATGTTCACAAAGACCCGCTTCCACCCAACGAGAAAAAAATTGTGGAGGGTATTCAGGCGCTAAGTAGCAAAAACCAAGAACGCTGTTCTTTAATTAATCAACTCACTCCAGTTGAAACCGGTGATATTGCAGATTGGATACGCGAACTTGGCGAACAAAATGAATCCAAAATAGCAGACGTTATCAAACTTCTGATTGCTGGTTTGCCGGATGATAAAAAATCAAAGTTTGAAGGCAATAAAAAATTGGATATGACCGATATTGAGCGATTCCAGGAAGTGGTGTATAAAATTGCCATTAGTTGATATTAAAATATTGGAAGCTTCTATAAGCCTTTAAAACATAAGCCTTTATACCTGTAAAATCCCAAATAACCGTAAAGAATAATACCGAATATAACTTAAAAATATGAGTTTCAATTTATATTCCAAAGATGGAGGACAACGCGAAGTCCCTTCGTTTGAATACAACGCCAGGTTGAGCGATCCTTCGTTGTACAAGCCTTCCACGGATCTCGTGGATGCAGTGAACGTAGCCTTAGCCTTAGGTCAACCCCTGTTGCTGACCGGCGAACCAGGCACCGGCAAAACCCAGTTGGCGCATCATATTGCTTGGTTTTTTAAATTGGGTAAACCCTTGATTTTCAATGCACAGACTACTTCTACTGCCAGTGAGCTTTTTTATAAATACGATGCTCTATCGCATTTTCAATATAGTCAAAACAACGCGGAAGTACTCAGCCCTGATGAATTGGAATCTCGGTTCATCCGTTATGTCGGCTTGGGGGCTGCGATTCGTGCTGATAAAAGGCAGATCGTGCTGATTGACGAAATTGACAAAGCGCCACGCGATTTGCCCAACGATGTGCTGGCAGCTATCGAAGATTTGGAGTTTTCCGTGCCGGAAATCGGTAAAATCTATAAGACCAAAATGGAAAACCGCCCGATCATTGTGATCACGAGTAATTCGGAGAAAAACTTGCCGGATCCCTTCCTTCGGCGCGTGGTGTATTTCCACATTCCGTTCCCGGATGCGGGCGCTTTATTGGAAATCGTGAGTGGAAAAGTGGACGGTTACAGTCCATCGCAACTGCAGCCCATCATTCGGCATTTTGAAAATATTCGCAACAGCAAGGATTTGAAATTGAAGAAATTACCAGCGACTGCTGAATTGATTTTTTGGACAATGCTGTTGAAAAAACTTGATTTTGACCCCAATAAATTGGACAATTTGAGTCGTTTAAATGCTGCTGAAAAACAAGAATTGCGACTTAGTTATTCGGTTTTGGCAAAAACCAAAGAGGATCTGATTGGGTTGCAAGAAACGCTGAGATAGATGCCAATAACCGCTAAATACCATTTTCTTTCTGATCTGATTTCCACATTGGAAGCGGACGGCTTCGTGATTGGTACAGGCAAGCATTTGCAATTGCAGGAATTATTATCAAAACTACCGGAAAACCTTCCATTAGAATCTCTGAAAACCATACTCTGCCCAATCATTGCGACTAACCGCCAGGATCAAGCGCGCTTTTATGAATTATTTGAAAACAGCCTGCAACGGGTTCAAGAATGGGAAAAGCCAACCGAAACAATAACAACGAAAAGGCCTAAAGACGTAGAGCTTTGGCGCAATATAGTAGTTATTCTGTTTGTTTTTCTTGCTGCTTGGGCCGGCTATATTTTGGATTGGAATATCTTTAAATGGTGGGGCAACCCTACATTTCTGCTCATACTTGCTTTAGCAGGTGGTGGTATTTATTTTGTGATTCAGGCATTTCCAAAATGGTGGCAACGAGTATTTTATGTATTAGCGTTAATTACAATAGTAGTATTCGGGCAGTTATTAAAACGAGAGGTGCTACCTGATATTCAAGCCACCACCGAGTATATTCCTATAAAAATAGAGCCTGGAAGTACTTCTACCCTTGCTATTCCCTTGGAAAAAGATAGCCTATTGAATGTGACGCTTTGCGGTGGCTCAACCACTGATACGAGCGCTACTTTCGGTAGTTTGTTTGTGGATAGCATCGGCAATTTGACATTAGTAGCTAAGGATTCTTTCGATCAATCTATCCGTCATTACATTTGCGTTTTGGCTCAATATCGGACTATTATAGATACGACTTATTTTGTTGTACAATACGACCCGCCTGCCGAACCCTCGGTAGAAACGACTGCTGAAAAAGCTACCCTTGCGCAATTAGACACGATGGCGATTCCCTTTCCGCGCGATATTACTGAATTGCAAATTGATCCAGACCAACAAAAGAAAGCCGAATTCTATCGCAAAAACGCTTGGTGGCTCAAACTTCTGATTATTGGCTTATTTGGCGCGATTCTTTGGTCCATCGCTCAATGGCGCGAACGAAAACGCCGTCGGTTAGTGGCGCAGTTGGAACAACGCGACAAGCCACCTTATATTTGGAATATTCAATCCGAACAAGCCGAAGGATTAATTTTTAGTGATAGTGCTCGAATTGTACTCAATCAATTGCGCCGCCGCCGCTTGGATGATGCCTACAAATTGGATATTGGCAAAACAGTAGAAGCCACCGTTCGCAGTGCCGGTCGCGTAGATTTTCAATTCAAACAACTGACCAGTCCACCGGAATACTTATTACTCATTGACCGTCATGGTTTGAATGACCACCGTGCTCGTTTATTTGAAGAATTGTATCAAGCTTTCAAATTGAACGAGGTCAATGTGGTGCGATTTTTCTATCATGGCGATCCGCGACTTTGCTTTAATCGAAGATACCCGAATGGGCTCAATATCAAAGAATTACAACATCGTTTTGGCGACGCGCGATTGTTTATCATCGGCAACGGTTATGAACTTTTAAGCCCCGATTCTGGTAAATTGTCGAAATGGGCAAATATTTTTACTAATTGGCGCGAAAGGGCTTTGTTTACACCAAAGCCAATGGCTAATTGGGATCGGCGCGAAAATTATCTGGCGGAGCATTTTTATCTGATGCCTGCTTCTATTGAAAGTTTGGCTGCTACACTCGAAGAATTTGGCAACTTAGACCCGCGTAGCCCTCAAGAATTGATACCTCGACTCGAAGATGTGCAATGGAGAGCGATTGAGGTGGAAGGTGACATCATCAGCACCTTACGTAAGCATTACACCGAACGAATGGTGCAATGGATCGCGGCGTGCGCGGTATATCCGCAATTGCAATGGGACATTACCTTGTTTTTGGGGCGCGAATTTTCAAACGATGGCGATTCCCTGCTGACTTTGGAAAATATTTTAAAATTAACGCAACTCCCCTGGTTTATAGAAGGAGAAATCCCCAACGCTGCGCGGGAAGAATTATTGGATTACTTGGAAAAACAAGGCTTAGAGCAGCATATTCGGGCGCGCCTGCATTGGCTCTTTGAACACGCACCCAAACCAAATTCCGATTCTGTTGCTTTTGACGAATACCGGATTAACACAGCCGGTAATGAGTGGCGTTTTACAAAAAACCGCAGTCGCCGCCGCGAACTGGAAGAAGAATTGACCAATTATTACGCTGCCGGCCATGAGTTAGATACAGTAGTTTTCAAATACTTGACCCGCGAGCGTAGCCGTCTCGATTTTGAAGCGCCGGAAAGCTGGAAAAAACGATTATTCAATCGCGGTGACGCTTTCTTTGGCTTAAAAGACTGGGTTTGGGCTTTGCCTTTGTGGGTGCTGCTTACGATGACCGTATTATTTTTCGATCCCAAATACCAATTATGTCAAGGCGAAAAAATCCAATATCAAGATATACAACTTTGCCTCGGTCAAGCGACTGATTATTTACTTTATTATGAATACCTCATTCGCGATGAAATTGCTGACCAAAATCTAAACAAGGCGGATAGCCTGCTGAATTATGCCCGTCGTTATTATTTCACAGAGAGTGTGGTGGATTCTTTAGCGAATTCCAACTCAACGGTCATTGGAACGATGAAGCAGGTTGCGGTGGATACCGTAACGTTTTTACATAATTTGTCGGTTTATTATTATAATGTGGGCGTTGGTTTTTACAATACCTGGCAACACTTTCAGGATTCAATCCGCATTGAATTAGAGCGCGAAGAAACAATACCCCAACAACAGGAAAGCAACAATATTGGCATCTCTCCTACCCTATTGAAATATCAGCAGTGGAATCGTATTTCCGATTCGCTGGCAGCGAAAAGTTGTGTTAATTTCCAGCGCGGCAACCAATTATTTACCAATGCGAAACAAGGTGTAAGTTATGACTTCATTTTGGCGATGCAAAAAACCTGTACAGAAGGGCCGCCTACCGCACCGATTGAAGAAAGTTTTCAAGGGCAAGTGCTTGAAAATGATAGCCGACGCCCTATTGCCAACGTGACTGTCAAAGCTTTGAATGGAAATATCACCACTAAAACCGGAAAAAGTGGAAGTTATACTTTGACCTTGCCGATTGAATTACTGGATAGTACGATTAGAATAGAATTTTCGGCAGAAGGATATGCCAGCCGAACCGAAAACTTGCAGATGCAAGACCCCTTGCCCCCAATTGGATTGGAAAGACTACAACCCAAGTCCGAAAGTCTTGAAATTTTTACATCCAAAAATGGCTTAAAAGGCCTCCAGACTTCTTCTGGAAGAATCATTCTTCCGGCACGGTACAATAATATCGAACTTGACCCCGCCAGTGGATTGTATCGAGTGCAAGTCCTAAGCAAACTTGATTTGAGGATGGGTTATGTAAATGCCCAAGGTAAACAAGTGATCCCGGTAGAATACAGGGTATTAGGTTTTTTGAGAGACGGTCGGATTCTCGCAGCCAAAGAACGCTATGGCTATTTGGATCGAAATGGAAATATTGCGATTTCCTTTATTTACGAAGGTGCCAGTGATTTTAGCAAAGGCGAAGCAGAAGTTATTCAGCTTTTGGAAGGTCAGCGTTTTACTTTCGTTATTGACAAAGATGGTCGTTGCATTCGCAGTTGCCCACCAGAAAGTGCTTACATCAAGCAAAAATCGGTTGAGCAAGTCAAGATTTCTGAAAATATAGAACCAATAACGCTTTATTTCGACGCGGACGCCCCCGATGCCAATAATCAAGCTACTACTACAGATGATAATTACAGCCGCTTGTTTGCTGATTTATTTAGCAAAAAAGAGCAATATGTTTCATCCGATGCCACTCAACAAGCACCCGTATTAGATCGCAGGCGAATCGATGATTTTTTCTCCCGTGAGGTGCAAGATAATTACAATCGCTTCAACGAGGCTTTAGAGACTACCCTTAATTATTTGCGCAACACCAAGGGACAAGTGGAAATCACGCTGCGCGGACACGCTTCTACTGATGGCTCCAGTGCATATAGTCGCATCCTGTCCGCCCGAAGAATCAGCGCTGTAAAAAATTCTTTACTGAATTATAATAAAGGAGAATTGCGACCTTATTTGGAATCTGGGCGATTAAAAATAACAGAAGAAGCCCTAGGCGATTCACAAATTAATTCTAAAACAAAAGGTGATTTGAATATTGGTAAAAACTTGCGCTCTTTGAACGCCTTATTACAACAAAAAGTAGAAGTTATTATTCGCTTTGCAAATTAAAAACCACTGCCTACTGCTCCCGCGTATTCTTCGAGATAATCCACCAAATCCTCTATATTCCAGGCATCTTCGAGCTTGAAATGACCAACTTTGGTGCGGCATAAAGCAGAAAGATACGCGCCGCTTTCCAAAGCTTGTCCGAAATCATATGCTAAAGAACGAATATATGTACCCTTGCTGCACGCCACGCGGAAGTCAATTTCCGGCAATGCGATTCTGGTCAATTCAAATTCATAAATATGTACCGGCCGCGGTTCGATCTTAATGGTTTCGCCTTTGCGCGCTTTTTTGTACAAAGGCTGTCCGTCCACTTTGATCGCTGAAAATATCGGCGGAATCTGTTCGAGATGCCCGATAAATTTTTGGCGGGTTTGCTCTAAAAGGTCATCCGTGATATGTTCAAAAGGAAATTCCTGATCGATCTCCGTTTCGGCATCATAAGAAGGCGTCGTCGCGCCTAAGGTCATCGTGCCGGTATATTCTTTCGGAAGGTTCTGAAAATCAGCGAGATGCTTGGTTGCTTTCCCCGTGCAGATAATAAGAAGGCCTGTAGCCATTGGGTCGAGTGTTCCGGCATGCCCGACTTTTATTTTCTTTACTTTTAGTTCTTCCTTTAATTTGTAACGAATTTTGTTCACTACGTCAAATGAAGTCCAACCTTTTGGTTTATCTACCAAGAGCGTTGCTCCGCCTAAAAAATCATACCTCGGTCGAGGGTGATCGTCTTTGCTCATTTAAAACTATCCTTTGTGAAAAAATGCCATTTGCAAAGCGATGGCTATAACCTTTATGCAATGTACAAAAAGTATTGAAAATTATCCATTGATTTATTGCATCAATCCGACTGCAATCGTAACAGCACCTACGATCAAGCAGTAAATGGCAAAATAATCCAATTTGCTATTGCGAATGAGCGCGATCATCCAACGACAGGAAAATAAACCCACAATGAATGCCACCACAAAACCAGCGATCATAGCGCTTGAACTCATGCCGTTTTGCGCAGAAGGTGCCTGTTCAAAATAATCTTTCAACTGTATTGCCGTTCCGCCAATAATTACGGGCACTACCATAAGAAAAGAAAAACGCGTTGCCTGCGTCCGATCTACTCCCAAGACCAGCGATGAAGATACCGTTGAGCCAGAGCGAGACAAGCCCGGCAGCATAGCCGCTGCCTGAAAAAAACCAATGGTAAAGGCCTTCCAGCCGTTAAGCGGGCGATTATCTGTGTGCAAACGACTACTCAACCAAAGCAACACGCCAGTAAGCGCGAGCATAAAACCCGTCAAAATGAGGTTCGGCGTATTATAAACGTGCAATTGATTGATCTGATCCTTCAATAAAGTTCCCGCAATCCCGGCGGGGATCATAGAAACAAGAACCAACAGCGCGAAACGCGTATTTTCATTCCACTGAAATTTGAACAGATCGCGTACAATTTCAACAATATCGCGCCAAAAAACAACGATGATGCTCAAGGTAGTAGCCGCATGGATCACCGCTTCAAAAATGAGTGGGTTTTCTTCGTCTTTTAAACCCAGCAATGCCTTGCCAAGCATCAAATGCCCATCGCTGCTGATCGGCAGGAATTCGGTCAAACCTTGTATGATGCCCAGAATAATGGCTTGTAGTGTTTCTCCCATGTTGGAAATATGAAATATGAGATGAGAAATTTGAAATATGAGCCTTGTTTTCAGGCCTCACATCTCGAATCTCACATTTGTATTTATTTTTTGAAAATAGCATAAATTTCTACCCCCAAACCGGCCAGAATCACAATGGGGGCAAGCACAGTGCGGCGAAAGCCATAGATCCGCTCCGGCTCCCATACATCAGGGCTCGGCATTTGTCCACCCGACATGAGCACTAAACCAAGCGCGATCAGACCCGCGCCAATGCCCATCCACATATAGTTTTGGCGAGTGAAAAGCAATTCTGCTTTGGGTGCGCTAGCTGCCTGACGCGTGCGCGAGGCGGTCGGAGTCGGCCTGTTGGTTTTTTGTTTTTCCTGGGTAGTTGTGGTTACTACTACTTTCTTCTTCGGTTGACTCATTTTTTTATCTTTATAAACTTTTACAAACCAATACTTTATCGTAATATCATTACATCACCATATCATTTCTTAATAAAGATCATCAACTCGCATTTGCAAGTATTTTCGTACTACGAAATAAGTGCTTGCTGTATTAATCAAAATTCCGAGTACAATCAGTCCAGCAAAAAGCGTCGCAAAACTCGTCAAATCTTGCAACTCTTGCAAGTCTGGCATTTGGGTACGCGCCCACAATATCAATAAAATCAAGGCGCTTACTGCCAAAATTCCACTTACCAATCCATGTAAAACGCCTCGCATCAAGTAGGGCCGACTAATGAATTCCCAGGAAGCGCCGACCAATTCCATGTTTTTGATCAAAAATCGATTAGCGTACAAAGCTAATCGAATCGTATTGTAAATCAGTGCAGCCGCCACAAAAATGAGAAAAACGCCCATAAATAAAGCAAAATAACCAATTTGTCGCATATTGCTAACAATCGTATCCACTAAGCTCTCCTGATAAAAAACGTCGTTGACAAAAGGGTATTGCGCTTTGATATCGGTGCGTATTTGCGCCAAGCTATCTGCCTGTAAATAAGCTGCTTTCACATTAAAAGAATACACATCAAAGAACGGATTGGGCAATCCCAATTTCAAAAAATCATCGCCAAAATCCTCCTGCATCATCTTGGCTGCTTCCTCCCTGCTTACAAATTTCAAAGATGCTTCTTTTACAAAATTGCTACCGTTTAAATACATTCCAATACTATCAATCTGAGCTGTGGTAACAGTATCTTTCAGTTCCACCATCACCGAGATATTTTCCTTAAAATTTTTGATCAGCTTTTGGGCGTGTAGCATCACCAAGCCAAAGAAACCGATCAAAAACAACACCAAAGCCACACTTACAATCGAGTAAATGTAGTTGGGCTTGCGCCGTTCGGTTCTTTTCTCTGGAGATACGGTCATGAAAATAGACTCTCTGACAGTTTTTTTTAATGCTGGCAAAGTTATAACTAAAGTTGAAAACTTGAAGCGTTTATAAAGTTGATTCTTGGTTTGGTTAATCTGATTCCATTCTTGAACAAGAATCGCCGCTAATCCTTATCTTTATCATAATAAATCCAATCTGCTATGAATGCACTGCTTTTAATGATTTTGCTGCAATTTGCAAACTTACAAAATAATCCAGTTTATCTTGATAATGCCTC
>JANRME010000158.1:0-10157 GCA_033761835.1 Saprospiraceae bacterium | reverse complement strand
GTTCGGTTTCCAAGGTTTCATTTAATAATAATTCAGCACCGTCTTTAAAATCGAGTAAATTTTTAAAATCTTTATAAAATGCTTCAACCGAAGCTTCATAGCTATTATCCTTGAAATTTTTGAAATAACCAATCGCGAACTGGTCAACCGTTGCTGGTTTTACATATTTGCCGCTGGGTGTCCAAATATCAATAGGCGTGGCAGAAGTCGTATTGGAAACTAAATGAATATATTGGCGCATCCGATTGTAACTGAATTTAATAGAATTCGCGTCGTTGATGACATAATTCGCAGAAAAACGTGGCTCCGGTGCAGTGAAAGTTTCAATCGCTTCCCAGGAATCATAGGAAATGGTGTCAATAATTGCCGATTGATCGGTCGGGGTATCATTTTCATACAAATACACGTCCTCTTTGCCCATGCGTCGGAACATCGAATAGCGCAAACCATATTGTAATGTCAGATTTTTGATCGGTTCGTGCTCGTAGCTCAGGTAAACCGCGGCTTCCAGGGCGTGATTGTGCTGGATATCAATTTCATTAAAAATAGATTCTTCGCCTACCCCCACAGCTCTACCAGGATGAAAACGATAATAATTTCCTTCCGCTCCGAAGTCCAATTTACTTTTGGGTGTAAAGAAATAACTCAAATCACCTTTTATTACATGATTAAAAATATTGGCATCCCAATCAAATGCTTCAGAACCTTCGCGAATACCAAAGGAATAGCCATAATCGCTGTACACGGCGGTGAAATTGGAAAATAATTTATCGGAAAATAAATGATTCCAACGTAAAGATGCTGTAGCATTGCCCCAGTCAGAAGCGAATTGATTGCCAAAGTTGAACACATCCCGACCAAAATAACCTGAAAGATACAAGCGATCTTTTTCGCTGATATTAAAATTAGCTTTTGCATTTAAATCATAGAAATACACAACATTATCTTTCAATTCAGGGTCAAATTTCAAAAACAAATCGCCATACGAACGCCGCCCGGCAATCATAAACGAACTTTCGTCTTTCTGAATCGGACCTTCGAGCGTCAAACGACTGGCAATCAATCCAATACCGCCCGAAGCAGCAAAGTTTTTCCGGTTCCCGTCGCGCTGGCGCACATCGAGCACCGACGACAAACGCCCACCATATTTAGCAGGAATGCCACCTTTGTACAATTTAGAATCTTTGATCGCATCGACATTGAACACCGAAAACAAACCAAATAAGTGGGAAGAGTTGTAAACCGTGGCTTCATCCAGCAGAATTAAATTCTGATCCACATTGCCACCGCGCACGTTGAAACCCGTCGCGCCCTCGCCGACTGTACTGACGCCAGGTAGCAATTGAATGCTGCGAATCAAATCGGCTTCGCCCAACACTTGCGGAATTTTCTTGATTTGAGCAGCGCTGAGGTTTTCCACGCTCATTTCAATATCTTTCACATTGCGGTCGGCTTCTTTGGCTGTGACCACCACTTCTTCAATGACAAGTCCTTCGGCATCCAATTCAATTTCCAGATTTTTGTTCGCGTTTAGATTGATTTCCAGGGTTTTAGATTGAAAACCGAGGTAACTGGCAACAACGCGGTACGTGCCGGGATTGATCGAGAGCGAATAAAAACCGTAGGCATTGGTGGAAGTACCAGTGCCTAGTTCCTGCACGAAAATCGCCGCGCCAATGAGTTCTTCGCCATTGCCGGCGTCGCGGATGTGCCCGCTCAGGGTTACTTTTTCCTGCGCAAAGCCATAAAGGGCAATGAGCAGGAGGAACAACACAAGGTGAAGTTTCAACAATTTGTTCATTCGTTGTAGATTGTTTTAGATGGTTTCAAAAGTAAACTCGGAGGTAAGGATACCAAAAATTGGCATCAACCCCCATTGAAGAGAAGTTACATTTGCGTTAATGGTTGTAGGAAATCGGTCAATAGATGCAAGGGATAGACCAATCCAGGAAATTCATCTACGGATAGCAATTTTAGAATCGTCTTAGGACTCCAAGTCGTAAGACGATTCTAACCTCAATTTCCAAAATACCCCACGCCTCTCGCCATCAGGCTTGCCAACAAGGGGATAATCATCACCAGCAACAATTCCAAGCGAATCAGCATGACAATATTTTTCGGAATGTCCACCAATTCGTTCATATCCTTGCCTTTGCGGTTGCGCGTGAAGAAAATGGTCGGATAAATAGACAAAAGCGCCATAATAACAAACAAAGTGATCTTGGTATGGAAAATCCAGTTTTTGGTATAGAATTCCGCGGGTTTGCCTACGCCGCCAAACCACAGCGTCAGACCCACTGCAACGATAAGCAACGCGGAGATACCATACACTGCATCAAGTATGGAAATACGGCGGATTTCAATGCGGGTCATCTGTTTTTTGAGTAGTAAATGCTCGCCCACAACAGCGCTGACCATCGCGAAAATGCTGATAAAGTGTAAGTAACGAATAAAGATTTCGAGTGTCATAATAAGGTGTTCGATTGGGTTCGCCTCAAGATAGGAAAACTTTGTAAATTTAGGCAGTTAATAAGATGCAACAACATTTTTTTGAATCTTGTTTGATTATAATTATTGCCTAAGTATTTAATAAACAACTATTTTTAACCACTTCTTTACATCATGAAAAACATTCAAACTGAAATTATCATCAACGCTAGTGCGGAGAAAGTGTGGAACATCCTGACCGATTTTGCAAAATACCACGAATGGAATCCGTTTATTCGAAGCAGCGAGGGCGAAGCCAAAGTAGGTACAAAACTCAAAAATACCATGCACTTGGAAGGACAAAAGCCGCAGACTTTCACGCCGACCATATTGGAAGTAACGCCCAATCAATCCTTTCGGTGGCTGGGGAGTTTATTTTTCAAAGGTTTATTCGATGGAGAACATTATTTCCGTTTAGAACCGATTAATGAACATCAAGTGAAATTCTTACACGGTGAAAATTTTAGTGGCATCCTTGTTGGAATGGTTATGAAAATGATCGGCGCTGCAACCCAGCAAGGCTTTTTGCAAATGAACGAAGCCCTAAAAGCAAGGGCGGAGGGCAAGTAAATGCGAGTAAACAAGTTTTCGCAAAATTCTGCGTTTGTAGAGGATGAATTTTAGGATGCTATGCAAATTTTTCATATAAGGTCTTTAATAATAGCGGTAATTTTCGGGGTATTGTCGAATGCACTTTGGCTGGCGGAAATCAAATTGATCGTTGGTTGGGAAGGCTTGGGTTGGTTGTCGTATATTCATTACTCCGTATTTATAATTGCCTTGTTTTCGGTTCTTTCGTATGTAATGCCTTTCTATTTTATCCGCGACATTTCTCGGCGGCAATTCTGGCAGGCTACGCTTGAAATGTATCCAGCTACTTTGGTAGCTTTTTTCTTGGCTAAGACCATCTTATTCAGCATTTACACTCAGTTTTATGGTTATTTAAATAGCAATTCACTACTGGCCCTGCTGTTGGTGGTTGTGCTGCTGATCGCTTTTTCGATTCATTTTATCACCAAAAAAACGCTGCACCGCGTTCGCTGGGGGCATGGTTTATTTATTGCCTTGGGTATGGTGACGGTAGTACCACTCAGCATTCTCAGCGTTGAATTGTTCCCTGGCTTTGGCAATGGTAGCGGATTTGTAGATGCCGTCAAAATGGGCTATTCATTTTTCTGGATCACTGTGATGATGGGGCTTTTAGGAATGCGCACCGCTATGTGGAAACCTGAATCGGAGGCAACGATTACTCAGGATGACATCTTGGATGATTTGTCGGAAGAAGATTAGAAGAAACATTTACTTGCCAAAATTTTCAGAAATTTTCTTACATTACCAGCAGAACCAACTTTTAAACAATGCGCTCTTTTCTTTACCTTCCGATACTCCTAACGGTATTGCTTTTAATGGCTTGCAACAAAAAAAGCGATGCTGTTGACACTGCTGCAAAAGATACCACCCAGCCGCTCAACCGCGATTCAATTCGTCAAGTCTATGAATCGCTGATGAAAGCCAGCACGAACGCGCTGCCGCTTAGGCAGATTGTAGAACCTGGACGATTGCGCCCTGTGGACGAAGGCCCAAGCGATACGATTTTCTTTGTCTTTCGGGAAGCAATGCTGAAAACCATCGAGCAACGCAACGAATTTCAACTACTGGAAATGATCCACCACAATGTTGAGGATGGCTTTGGTGGTGACGGCGGTATTGCGAGTTTTGTAGAAGGCTGGAAATTGCATACCCAACAAGATAGCTCGGCGTTATGGCAAACATTAAAAGAGACGCTGCTGATGGGTGGCACGTTTAGTGCGGATCGCCAGATTTTCACTGCCCCTTATTACGTGGCTACCTTCCCCGATGCTTACGAAGCCAATGCTTTTGGCGTTATTATTGGCGAAGGCGTGAGGGCTCGCGCTGCTCCTGGCTTGAATAGTCAGGTGTTAAAAACCATTTCTTACGCGGTGTTGCCCGTACTCGACTGGTCGGGCGAGCAGGCTACGATTGATGGTGAAACCCATCCTTGGGTGAAAGTAAAACTCAGCGATACGCAGGAGGGCTATGTTTTTGGCAAATTTATCCGTTCCCCTTTGAGTTATAGCGCTATTTTTAAGCGGCAGCCTAATGGGAGCTGGTTGATGACTTCTTTTGCAAGTGGCGATTGACAAGGTATTTTTACAACTGAATGCTCGCTTTTAAAGTAGCAGAGGGCTTTCCTACTCTCGGCGGATAATTTTTCTCCTTATATTGCAAAATCATTATATCATTATAAAGAATACCCCAATGGATAAACTACAACTGCTCGACCGGGCGCTCCAGCTCTTCTCCGGCTTTAAAAACAAAGCCTTCACCGCCATCGGTAAGGAAATAAACGACGCATTTAGCAACGAAGTGATGATACAATACGATCGCTTCAAGCATTGGTTCGTCAAAGAAGACCCGACCGCCGCCAAAATCTGGGAAAAGTACGAAGCCAAACCCGACGCCAACGAAGCCACCGTCAAAAGCATTGCCGAAGACAAGCTCAATGAGGACAGCGCTTTCGCGGAAACGCTGCAAAAAGACCTCGATACGCTCGAAGCCAAATACTTCGACGTGATCAACCGCATTGGCAAAGTGGAAGGCGAGAACAACGACATCCAGCAGGGCACCGGCAACGCTGGCGACGGTAGCAAAACCCTCAACGAAATCGAACAAGTGAAAGGCAGCGGCAATAAGATTGTGCAAGGTTCTTATAATTACAATCCCCCGAAGAAGGATTAGAGAGGTCAGATGCCAGATGTCAGACTTCTGACCAGATAATATAATGATATAGCCAGTACGGCTGCATAGAGTATTTTTGATACTACTTTACTTTGAAATACCTGGCGTGGCGGCTGCTTGTCCGCTACTGTTCGAGCGGAGCGAGTTTAGCGGACTAGACCTTTTTGGTTACTTTCCTGCCTGCCGGTAGGCAAGGTTGGGGCGATGCCAAAAAGTAATAAAAACAGAAGTATAAAAATAGAAAAGGAAATATATCACCCCATGCAAAACAAAGACAACCGCATCACCGTCGCAGGTGACAACAATATCATCATCCAGGACGCTGAGCACGGTCTGCGCAGCGTGCCCAAGTACCTCACCGTGCCCCCGGCAGAGCCGCCCACGACCTTCGTGGGTAGGGAGGAAGCCTTGGAACAACTGCACCAAAGCCTGCAAAGCCAACAGCGCCTGCTCCTGGCCAGCGGCATTCGCGGCATCGGCAAAACCACCCTGGCGCAAGCCTACTTCCATAAGCACCAGAGCGACTACCAGTGCATGGCTTGGGTCAACTGCCCCAACGGCATCCTGCAAGGCCTGCTCGAATGCACCATCGACGATAGCCTCGGCTTCGAGGCACAGCGCGACAACTGGGAACGCCACTACCAACTGGTGTGGAAAAAACTCGCCAACCTGCAAGGCAAGCACCTCCTGGTTTTGGACAATGCCAACGACGGCAACGAAGTACTCCGCTACTTGCAGCCTATCCCCAACTGGACGATCCTGGTCACCACCACCGCCGATTTGCAAGGGCGGCTGCCGCAGGAAAAAGTAGAGCGCCTCCGCGAAGGCCCTGCCATCCAACTCTTCTGCTCCTATTACCCCGCTGCCAAAGGTCAGGACGAGCTCCTGCGCCGCTTCCTGAATGCCATCGGCTACCATACGCTTACCATCGAACTGCTGGCCAAGAACTTAGCCGAACTGCGCAACTACAGCCTCCAGGAATTTTGCGATGACCTCGAAAACCGCGGCGTGCTGCAACTGCCCAAAACCCGCACCATAGACGCCGAGCGCTACCACAATAAGATCGAAGTAAACCCAAAAGACCTGATACGCGAGCTATTCGATATTTCTACCCTGCCCAGTAACTACTGGCGCCTGCTGCTGGAACTGGCCATGCTACCCGCCGAGCCGCTGCCCTACGAGCACCTGCGCGTGCTGCTCAACATCACAGAGGAGATGGAAGCCGAGTTCGACACCATACTGAAAAAACTCAGCACCACCGGCTGGCTGGAGCACGACCGCGCCGCCGATACCTACTACCTGCATACCCTCATAGCCGAAGTCGTGCGCGACAAGCACCGCCCTACCTACGCCCGCTTTGCACAGCTCGCGGATACCCTCAAAAACCTGCTGAAAGACGAGCATATAAAACTCGGAGAGAAGATACCCTACCTGCCCTACGCCCAGAGCCTGGCGCAGCGCCTGCCCGATGCCGAGCTGGCGGGTCTCTGCTTCAGTGCTTGCGACCGTTACAGCGAGCTGGGCAATTTGCAATTGGGGATGTGGTTCGCCGAAGAAGCGCAAAAACGCTTTTTTGAACAAGGCGATGATTATAACGCTGCCGCATTCTATCAGAGATTAGGAGACATCCATAAAAATTGGGGAAAATTTGACCAAGCTTTTGAGTATTACCAACAGTACAATAATCACATCAACAAATTATTAGAAAAAGAGCCTAATTCAGATAAGTTAAAAAATATCCTCGCCATTTCCTATTCCAAGTTAGGCGATTTATGGCAAAACAAAGGCGATTTCAACCGCGCACTGGAATTCTTTGAAAAATCCAATCAGCTTTGCGAAGAACTCTACCGCGACAATCCCCACGCCGAAGACCTCGGTTACGGTTTATGTATTTCTTATGAACGACTTGGTGACCTTTGGCAAGAAAAAGGAGACTTTGAGCAAGCATTAGAATTTTTTGAGAAACTAAACGCCTTAATTCAAAAGCTACACCTTGCCAATCCTCAGCACCAGCAAATTAAAAATGAACTTGCCATTTCCTATTCCAAGTTAGGCGATTTGTGGCAAAACAAAGGCGATTTTAACCGCGCACTGGACTTCTTTGAAAAACAAACCCTCTTGTTTGAAGAACTCTACCGCGACAATCCACTGAACGAAAACCTCAAAAACGGACTCGCCATTTCCTATTCCAAGTTAGGCGATTTGTGGCAAAAAAAAGGCGATTTCAACCGTGCACTGGAATTCTTTGAAAAATTCAATCAGCTTTGCGAAGAACTCTACCAAGCCAATCCCCAGAACGAAAACCTCAAAAACGGACTCGCCATTTCCTATTCCAAGTTGGGCGATTTATGGCAAGACAAAGGCGATTTCAACCGCGCACTCGACTTCTTTGAAAAATACAATCAGCTTCGGGAAGAACTCTACCGCGACAATCCCCACAACTATAATCTGAAGAATGGCTTGGGCATTTCTTATTATAAATTGGCGGAGATCAAGGCGACCATGCAACAATCAGGGGAAGCTCTTTCATTCTATCAGCAAGCCGAAGCACTCTGGCAAGCGCTTTGGGAGCAAACAGGGTTGCCCGTGTTTGAAAATTATTTGGAAATCGTACGCGCACGCATCGCCGCGCTAAGTACCGGCGTGCTTTAGCCGCCGCGTTCCTCTGCCGGCGGCTGTGCCATAGGCATCCATTCGGAAAGCACACCGCTACATTCATTTTTCAATCTTAACCAATCATTGGGCAGCCCTGACCAAGCGTTGGTCAAGCCTGACCAACCATCAGGCAAGCCTGACCAAGCGTCGGGTAAGCTTGACCAAGCGTCGAGCAAGCCTGACGAACCATTGGACAAGCGTGACCAACCATTGGACAAGCTTGACCAATCACGGGGCAAGCCTGACGAACCATTGGGCAAGCCTGACCAAGCGTCGAGCAAGCCTGACCAATCACGGAGCAAGGCTGCTGAATCATTTTACAAGCCTGACCAAGCGTCGGACAAGCCTGACGAACCGTTGGGCAAGCCTGACCAATCACGAAGCAAGGCTGCTGAATCATTTTACAAGCCTGACCAAGCCTCGGGTAAGCCTGAAAATTCATTCTTCAGACCTGCAGAATTGTTTTTCAAGCTTGTAAATTCATTTTTCAGACTTGTAGAATTGTTTTTCAAGCCTGTAGAATTGTTTTTCAAGGCTATAAATTCATTTTTCAAGCTTATAAAATTCTTTTGTAAGCCTGCGTAAGCATTTTTCAAGAGCGTATCAACTAAAATTTTCCCTTCCCACAATTCTTCTGATTCGAATCCAGTATATTTGAATCATTAAAGATTATAGATGCCAGAAGTCAGATGCCAGGTAACAGATAACTAACTGAAAATGGTATCAAGCTTCCAATTTCTGAACCTGAAACCTGAAACCCAAAACCTGAAACTTAAAACCTAAAACCTTGAACTTTAAACCCAAAACCTGAAACCCAAAACCCCTTAAGCCTAACGCCTTAAACCTAAGACCTTGAATTATCTCATCGCCATCGACATTGGTACGTCCAGCACCCGCAGCGTTGCCTTCTCCACTGAGGGGCAATTGCTGTGTAGCAAAAGCGTATCGTATCCTATCCAAAGCCCACAGCCCGGCTGGCAGGAGCAAGACCCCCAGAGTATTCTGGATGCGGTCATCAAAACCGTTCAAAAAGTAGTGAAAAGCGTAGGCGCAGCGCCGATTGGCATCAGCCTGAGTGCGGCCATGCACAGCCTGCTGGCCGTGGACGAGCAGGGTGAAGTACTCACTCCCTGTATCATCTGGGCGGACAATCGCAGCGTCGAATACGCTGAAGAACTTAAAAATACCGAGCTTGGCAAAGCAATTTACAGGCATACAGGCACGCCTATCCACCCGATGAGTCCGCTTTGCAAGATTGCCTGGCTCCGCGACAAGCAGCCGGAGATATTCAGCAAGGCTTATAAATTTGTTGGCATCAAGGAATACGTTTTGTTCCATCTGTTTGGGCAATGGCGGGTCGATTATTCGATTGCTTCGGCGATGGGTATGTTTGATAAGCAGACGTTGGATTGGTACGCTCCGGCGCTGGAATTAGCGGGCATTACCGCAGCGCGTTTGCCCGAGTTGGTGCCGCCTGTTTTTGTGTTGAATCCTTTAAAAGCAGAAGCTGCGGAAGAATTAGGACTCGATTCTCAAACGCCTTTCGTCATTGGTGCGAGTGATGGTTGTCTTGCCAATCTGGGTGCGTTGGCTTTGGAAAAAGGCGAAACCGTGATCACGTTGGGTACGAGCGCCGCCATTCGCATGACGACACAGGCATCCACATACGATGAGCAGGAGCGCATTTTTAATTACCTGCTTGTGGAGGATTTGTACATCGCCGGGGGCGCTTCTAATAATGGTGGGATTGTATTTCAGTGGTTTGCGGAAGCATTCCTTAGAATCGATTCCAAAGAAAAGGCCTTCAAAAGCATCAAAAAAATCAGGAAAATTCCTGCTGGTTCAGAGGGTTTGTTGTTTCTGCCGTATCTCACGGGCGAGCGCGCGCCGGTATGGGATTCCAAGTCCAAAGGTGTTTTTTTCGGTGTGACCAAAAATCATAATAAGCTGCATTTTCAAAGGGCCGTGCTGGAAGGTATTTTTCTGAACGTTTTGCAAATCGGTAAAGCGCTGGAAGAAACCGTGGGCAGCATGGAAACGATTTATGTGAACGGCGGTCTGGCGCAAATTGACATCCTGGTGCAAATGCTGGCGGATATTTTCGGGAAGGCGATTCATATTCAGGAGAATGAAGAAGGCTCTGCGTTTGGGGCCTTTCTGATGGGTATGAAAGCGCTGGGTTTGCTGGGCGATTTTGCGGAAGCTAAAAATATGATTCGCATTCAAAAAACCTATATGCCCGATGCGGTAAACCA
>JANRME010000157.1:0-7959 GCA_033761835.1 Saprospiraceae bacterium | reverse complement strand
AAGCAAAATCTGCTCCTGCAAGCTAACGATGATAGTAATGTGCTAGATTTGAACGCACCTGTGAAAGAGCGAGTGAAAGATCCTGCACACAAAAACCAATACGATAGCTTCTTTGATCTTTGATAAAGTTTTTTAATGGCTGTTTTAACTGCCTATTATTCCGCTTTCGGCGATTAAAAAGGCCACTACCAAAAATATTTTGAAACTTATAATACTACTGCGCTTTTTGCCTGCGTTTTGAGGGCATGAAAAATATTGCAGCTTTACTAATCTCCACAATTTACTTTTGCCAACTTTCAGCACAATCGTATGATACAGCGCTCGGTATGCGTTTGGGTACAGATTGGGGCATGACGATCAAACAGCGCGTTGCAAAAAAGACAACAATCGAAGCGCTTCTGCAATCGAGTCTTCAACGGGAGGAAGTATTGATTACCCTGATGGGCGAGCAACATTTTCCAATCCTTTCTCGGCGATTAAACATTTATTATGGCGGCGGTTTTCATAAAGGCTGGATCAATGAATCCGATGCAGATTTGGTACCTTACAAAGACCCCTTTGGTATCACTTTCATTGGTGGTATTGAAATGTCACTCGGGAGGCTTAATATCTCTTATGATTTTAAACCCGCCATCAATATTTCCGGCGGGCAAGAAAATTTTTATACACAAACCGGTATTTCGCTTCGTTATATCATCGTTAAACGCGATTGGAAACCTTTTGGCGGCAACAAAAAGAAAAATCGCCGCAAGCGCGAAGGTATCAATTGGAAATTCTGGGAGAAAGATTGATGTCTTTTACTTCAATTCATGAACGGTCATCTTACCGCCTTCATAAGTAGCAATAGGGCTATATTTAATGCCCCCTTGAGGTGCTTCTTCCATGATTATGGCATGATAAAATACAATTTTTTCGCCTTCTTGTTTGGCATAAAAATAATCGCCCAAACCTGCAAACCAACTTCCAGATACAGCTACTGCATCTGCTGGAATGCCATAACCATCATAATTCTCAGGCTCCAATTGCATACAATCGGCATTAATATCCATCAGCTTCGTCTTTTGCTCTCCAATAATGGCGTACACGGCGTTTTGAGGCATACCATTTGTATTTGCGCCGTTTAGTGCTTCACAGCTTATTCTTACACCTGAATCCGCTTGTTTGGAGTCCAAATTACAAGCCACTATCATGCTTAAGGCCAAAGCCCCCAAAAACAGTTTTTTCATCTTTATAAGTTATTTGCCGCAAAAATAATGCAATTACAGAAATTTTTGTGGTAGTAAAATTATTTTTCGGGAACTAATCGTATATTTGCATCGCTTTATAAAAATGGTTGTCAGCTCAAATGCTTGCAGCCATTTTGTATCAAAATGGTGGTTATAGCTCAGTTGGTTAGAGCGTCGGATTGTGGTTCCGAAGGTCGCCGGTTCGAGCCCGGTTATCCACCCTAAAATGGGAAGTCGTTCGCGATCTCCCATTTTTTATTACCTATTTTTTTCTACAAGCTTTGAAAAGTTGCTAAATTCAGCCTCTGAAAGCACATTTTATCCTCAAAAGCAAATAATAAAACCATGAGATTAACCGCTTTTTCTAAGTTTTTGATAGTACTGGCCGTTGTGGCTGTGGCATTTTTTGGCTTCCGTTATTTTATGTCCAATTCTTCAGTCTCTAAAAACCAGGATACAACTACCGAGCAAAAAGAATCAAAATCGGATGATAATACACAAGCTCCTAATCCATCATCAGATATTGAATCATCTTTTAACTTTACCCCACCTGCTCCGGTAAACGGCAAATTGAAAGGCGTAGTGGAGTTGGGCGCTTCCGGTTTTAATTCATTTATTGTAAAAATTGACGATCAAAAGCGTTGGAGTTTGTCAAAAGCCGAATTTGGCTCCAGCCTGGTGCATGAAAATATGGCGACTTCAACTGATATTCGGGAGGGCTTGAAAAATTATATCGCTGGCATGCTCAATTACGGTGTAAATGGCAAAGACATCCATTTTGTGGTAAGTTCGGGGGCTTCTAAAAGTGAGCAAGTTGCAAAAATTAGTGCAGAATTAAAAAAATTGGGTTACGTTGTAAACCCTGTAACGCCTGAAAAAGAAGGGCAATTGGCGCTGAAATGTGTTTTGCCCGATGCCTATATCAATGATGCTTTTGTGGTGGATATTGGTTCGAGTAATACCAAGATTTCCTGGATGCAGGGCGACCGCATTAAAAGTATAGAAACATACGGTTCAAAATATTTCCAAAATGGTGTAACCGATGGCAAGGTGTATGATGAAGTTGAAAAATTGGCTTCACAAATACCCTCTGATCGCCGTTTGGTCTGCTTTATGATTGGCGGTGCGCCATTTGACCTCGCTAAAACACATCGCAATGGCAAAGAACGCTATACCGTATTGAAAGCGCCCGATGATTATCAAACACAAGAAGCTAAGACTAAAGCTGGTATCAATATATACCGTGCTTTACGCAATGCCACCGGCTGCGACACATTCGTATTCGATTGGGATAGCAATTTCACGATTGGTTTTCTACTTACCATTTAGATAAACAAGTGTCCTATGGCTTCGAACCGTAGGACACTTATATTAATTCCCGCCAAATTTAAACAGTACACCTGCCGCAAAAAACAACTGATCGAACCCGCCAATTGTATATTTGAACTCCGTCACTATATCTGCATTATCGGCAACGCCAAAATTAGCACCCGCCCCAAGATTCAAGCCAATTTCGGTGTCCGATGATTTGCCAACAATTGGTGCATCTACACTGGAAATGCCAATATTCAAGCCCCCGATCGCATATACGTCAATGGTGGCAGGCTGAGCAAAAGTAAAATGCCCATCGAGGTTAATGTCGAAAAGATTGAGGTCAATACTTGTACCATCATCTTCTCCAATAAAATAATAGTTGAAGGTCGCATTGGCACGCCATTGATCAGTAAAATCATAAGCACCTCTTACAAAAGCAGAAAATTCTTCCACATCAAACCCAAAGCCCATGCCTGCGCCCAGGCGAAGTTGAGCAGATGCTCCTGAAATAAAAGCCAGGAAAAAAACTATACTTGCAAAGATTTTAATTTGTCTCATTGGTTACTGATTTTAAAGGTTTTGTGTAAAAATTTCTTTGCAAGATACCTGATTTTTTTTGAAATAAAGTGTGTACAAAGCAATCAAATCAGTTTTTAAAAATCCATTTATAATTAACTTTTAGCGAAATTGTGCCGTGTTGAAGTGGAATTATGATTTGCGTCCGATAAGTGACGAAATTATTTGCAACAAGCGTATTAAAACTTCGTTAAAATCGGCATGATGTGCATCCTGACTCATATTATTTATTCTCTTTAATAAAATTGCACCTCATAACCCAAAATTTTTCTTAACTTTCTTTTGCTCAAATCGTTCCAATATTATTCAATATTTATAGCAAAAACCAGTGTCAGCAATTATTTCACAACAACCCGACAAGGAAAATAAAGTGCGTCAAATCGCGGCGCTTATACTACAATGGTCCTTACGCATTGGACTGATTTTATTAGGGTTGCTGTTGGTTTTAATGCTAATATTTCTCTTACCACCAGTGCAAAATTGGGCCGTGCAAAAGGTTTCCAATACGCTTACTGAAAAATTAGAAACCGATGTAAAGGTTGGGAGCTTACGTATCACATTTTTTGATCGGCTGACACTGAAAAAATTTTTTGTAGCGGATTTGCATAAGGGCGATACCTTACTTTACAGTGAAAATTTGAAGGTTAATTTTGTAACAAACCCGTTTGTGCTGATCCGTCGGGGGCTTACCATCGAAGAAATCAGCTTAACTGGCGCTACTTTCAATATCCGAAAAGCGCCCAAAGCCAAAGAAACCAACCTTGAGACTATCCTGGGACGCCTGTTTCATGCCAAACCAACTGATGAAAAAGAGAAAGGTTCTTTCCGCCTGGATATTCGTCGGCTCAACCTCAAAGACGTAGCCTTCCTCAAGGACGATAAGGTGCGGGGGCAACGCTTGTATGCAGCATTGGACGAAGGTAAAATTGTTTTTCGGCGATTGAATATTCCTGATAAAAAAATGGATATCCGATCGGTGGTTTTAAATCAACCGATTTTTCAAATTGATGAATTTGAAGGAACGCCGATTGCTTTGGAAACAGTGGTAGAACTTACCGATACCAGTTCGTTCAAAGATACTACCTATTTCAAAATTGATATTGAGACTTTCCAAATGCGCGACGGCTCGTTTTCACTGCATAATTATTTTCGTGCCCCAGTCAAGTTGACTCCTGATGATGAATTGGATTACCAGCACATGGATGTCTCCGCTATCAATATGGACATTCGTTGCTTTTCATTTAAACAGGATACTTATTTAGGCGAAATCAAAAAAATGGCTTTCAAAGAACAAAGTGGATTTGTATTGAACGAGCTTTCAGCGAGGGAAGCGAAGGTTTCACCGACCACGACTGAACTCATTGATTTTAAACTTAAAACGCCTTTCAGTGAAATTGGGGATACCCTCATTTTGAGGCACAGAGAATTGCCCGATTACAAAATTTTTCCTGATGCAGTCAATATGCAAGGGAATTTTCATAAGACAAGCATTGCGGTACGCGATATTATGGCCTTTGCGCCGGGTTTGAAAAGCAATGCTTTTTTTTCCAGCAATCAGGATGAAGTGGTTTTGCTGGATGGAGAGATGCGCGGTCGGGTAAATAATTTGCGCGGTAGAGACCTCGACATACGCCTCTCCGATGGGTCGCGCTTGCAAGGCAGTTTTAGCTCGCGGAATCTTGCCGTAAAAAATGAGGAATTCCTGAATCTGCGCCTGGAAGAATTGGTTACGCGTATGAAAACGCTGCGACAGTTGATACCTGGCATGAACCTACCCGACAATTTTGATCGACTTGGCCGACTCAATTTCCAAGGTAGTTTTGATGGCTTCTTTGCTGACTTTGTTGCTTATGGTGATTTGCGCACAGATATTGGTCGAGCAATCATAGATATGCGTATGAACCTTAAAAATGGGCGTGGCCGGGCTAATTATTCTGGAAAGCTAAAGTTGGAAAATTTTGACCTAAGTAAATGGACGAATAGTAGCGATTTTGGCTTAGTCAATTTTTCTTCAGAAGTCAAGAACGGAGTGGGTTTGACCGCGAAAACTGCCAGTGCTCAGCTTACCGCTGAAATTCAAAGTTTCTATTTTAAAAATTATAATTATCAAAACGCCAAATTGGCCGGACAATTAAATCGAAATCTTTTCGATGGCACATTTTCTATTCAGGATGAAAACATCGATTTTAACTTTCGCGGGCTTTTGAATTATCAAGACAGCATCCCTGTTTTTGATTTTCAGGCAAATGTGAACAAAATTGATTTGCGGAAGCTGAATCTATTGGAAAAAGATTTAGTCTTGGCTGGAAATGCTGATATTAATCTCCGAAACGACCGGCTTTCCAAAATCGAAGGCGATATTGATTTAAATAATATAAAAATTAATCATAATCAAATAGATACATTTTTAATCAATTCCGTCAGTGCCAAGTCTGTTTTTACAAGTAATGGTAACAAAGAGTTTCTTTTAAAATCAGATGTATTGGATATGCTGATCTCGGGCTTATTTGATATTGAGCAAATACCGGATTTAATCACCACCTATTTTTCCAGAAACTATCCGGTGCTTTCCAATCGCTTTGGCATAAAAAGCAAAAATAAAATCCTTAATCCAAGTGATTACACTTATGATATTCAAATCAAAGATACCAAAGGGCTTAGTAAAATTTTGGACGAACGCCTAAGTAATATTCAAAATGTAAGCATTACAGGTTTTTATAATAGCTCCAACGACTCCCTTTTGGTCAAAACCGATATTGCTTCTTTTACTTTTGGTAATATCAAAATAGAAGATGTAGCGTTCAATTTTAATTCATTACGCGATCAAGGTTTGTTGGATTTGCAAGTTAATAATACGATCATTAACCAAAAATTACATTTAGACCCCATTACATTTGTTAGTTTTTTAAATCGTGATACATTAGATTTTGGGCTTAATTATTATTCGGGTGGTTTTCTTGATAACCTCAACTTGGAAGGCAAATTTTACCCTTTGGACACTACTTTTTTTCAGATCCAGTTTGAGCAATCCAATTTAGTCATATTAGAAATGCCCTGGGAAATCAACGCCAATAATTTTATTACTTTCGGAAAAGATTATATCGAAGCTAAAAACTTTACGCTAAAAAGCCAAGAAAAGAAAATTGTGCTGGAAACCACTCAAAAAAAAGGGCTGAAACTCCAATTATTTGATGTCAATTTTGATTTTATAGATGAACTTTGGGATTATGATCCACTGAACTTTGGTGGAGATTTCAATGTGATGGCAGAAGTTGGGAACATTTTTGAAATGACCAATTTACAAGCAAATATTACCAGCGATTCATTTTTTATTAATAATGATCCTTATGGAAAATTACAGCTTATTGCAAAAGCAGAAAATTTAAAAACTTTCCTCACGGGGGATTTGCTTATCAGTGACGGCATTTCGAGTATTTCGGCCAAGGGCAAATATAATTTAGCTGAAATTGCAGGTGAAAATAATAGCGACTCGGCTGATGAAGGCGCTGCTAATTATTTTGATTTTGATATTGACATCAAAAGTTATCCGCTTTGCATAGCGGAATATTTTATCGGAGACGTCATTTCCAATAGCGACGGGCGATTCGACGGAAAACTAAAACTAAATGGATTGCCTAAATTACCCAATATAAATGGCAACCTAAGCTTCTGGGACGGCGCTATAACAGTGAATTACCTGAAAACGACTTATACTTTTGCAAAAGGTAATGTGGATGTAAATAATTTTATGTTTAATGCAGGTGGCATCACTTTGTATGATAAATATGGACATACAGCCATTGTTTCTGGTGGCATTCGACACGATCACTTGCGCAATTTTAGCTTGGACGCTCGCCTGCGCACCTCGCGCTTCTTAGCTTTGGACACACAAAAAGGGGATAACAAACTTTTTTATGGGCACGCACTGGGGCAGGGAGATGTTCGATTCAATGGACCTTTTAATAAAATAGATATTTATATCAACGCAACTGCAGGCGACAGCACTCGTATTGTCATTCCTATAAGCTCCGGTAAAGAAGCTTCTGAATTAAAATTTGTAAATTTTGTAGATAAACGCAAAGAAAAAGCGGAAGCTGAAGAAGAAAGAAATCTAACCAATCTTACTGGCGTTAGCCTGGAAATGAACCTCAACATACAAGACGAAGCTGATATTGAATTGGTGTTCAACGAACAAACCGGTGATATAATAAAGGGCTCGGGCCGAGGTAACCTCCGCGTACTTACCCCGCGCAATGGCGACTTTCAAATGTTCGGCGATTATGTGATTCAAAAAGGTGACTACCTTTTTACTTTGTATAATGTTGTGAATAAAAAATTTGCGGTACGCCCGGGGGGCTATATTCAGTGGACAGGCGATCCCTTTGGTGCTCAAATTAATATTGAAGCTGAATATAAAGGTTTGAATACTTCTGTCGCCAATTTTATACAAGAATATTTAGTAAATACCAACGCTCAGATCAAGAACGACGCCAGCAAATCTACCCAAGTAGTGTTGGTGATGCGTTTGAAAGGCGAATTATTGCGACCGCTCATCAATTTTGATATTCTTTTCCCCGCTTTAAATGGGCAGCTAAAAGCTTACACCGATAGCAAGATGAATCTCTTGAGGCGCGATCAAAACGAGTTGAATCGTCAGGTTTTTGGCTTGATCGTTGTTGGTCAATTTCTCCCAGAAAACGTGGCTTTGCAAGGAAGTGAGATATTATACAATACGGTAAGTGAATTTGTGTCGAATCAACTTTCGCTCCTTTTGACGGAATTATTTTCGGAAGTATTGGCGGATGGACGGGTACTTTCGGGTATTGACTTTGATATTGCTTAC
>JANRME010000156.1:0-28295 GCA_033761835.1 Saprospiraceae bacterium | reverse complement strand
GCGCTTACATCTCCTTTTTGTAAAGAAATTCGTACGCTTTCCAGATCATTCCATTCATGGAATTCCGCTTCATAACGCTTATTAATAGGCGCTTTTATATTCTCGTTATCTGTTATATTAACCGCTGCCGAAGTGCGCCCGTGAAATGATTTTTTAAACGCAATAATTTTTGTGCGATTATTATAAAATGAGGCCAATTTTAGCGCATTTTCATTTGCTTCTGCCCCAGAGTTAATTAAAAATAAATGATAATCATTACATCCTGATACTTCGCCCAGCTTTTCCGCTAAAGCTTCCTGCACTCGATTCTGCACAGAATTGGAATAAAAAGGCAATGCTTGCAATTGTTCTGTCACTCGCTGAATATAATGTGGATGTCCATGCCCAATAGAAATCACCGCATGCCCGCCGTACAAATCCAGATATGCCGTGCCTTGTTCATCATATACATAGCAGCCTTTCCCTTTTACAGGATGAATATCATATAATGGATAAACGTCAAATAATTTCATGATTATTTATTTAAAAATACTTAATATTTTATTAAAACGCATTTGCTTTTAATTGCAATCCCGCACATTGGTCAATACCCAAGGCCAAATTCATATTCTCCACCGCTTGCCCAGAAGCGCCTTTTAGTAGATTGTCAATTGCGCTGATTATGAATGCTTTATCTCTGTGTTTTTCTACATGGACGATACATTTATTCGTATTTACCACTTGTTTTAAATGCGGATTCTGATGGGTTAGTTTTGTAAACGGCGCATCCTGATAAAAATCATGATATAAACCATTTAGTTCTTTTTCACCCAAATTACAATTTATGTAAAGACTTGCGAAAATACCGCGTGTAAAATCGCCCCGAACGGGAATAAAATTCAAAGCTTTATTCAAATTCGGTTGCAAAGTCTTTAAACTCTGTCCAATCTCTGCCAAATGCTGATGTTCAAAAGCTTTATACACCGAAATATTACTATTTCGCCAGCTAAAATGACTCGTCGCCTGCAAGGATTGCCCCGCGCCGGTTGAGCCGGTGATGGCATGGATATGTACTTCATCCTGAAGGAGTTGCGCTTTTGCCAAAGGCAGCAATGCCAATTGAATCGCCGTAGCAAAGCATCCAGGATTTGCAATTCGCTTATTTTGTTGAATTTGATTTTTATTCAATTCCGGCAAGCCATATACGAAGCCTTCTTTCCAGCGAAAATCGTGACTCAAGTCAATCAGTAAAATGCTTTCTGGTATAGGATTTTGTTCTAACCATTTCTTTGCTTCGCCATGCCCCATGCACAAAAACAACACATCCACCGATAAATCCAATTTATCCGTGAAATCCAAATCGGTATCGCCCACGAGGTCGTCGTGCGTATCGCTCACGGGCTTTCCTGCTTGGCTATTACTATGAACATAAGCGATTTCCACTTGTGGATGTTGCAACAACAAACGAATCAATTCACCACCTGTATAGCCCGCTGCGCCAATGATTCCAACTTTATACATGCTCTTTTCTTTCAATATTATATTGCAAGCAAAACCTGCTTTTTTCTAAAAAAATTCCATTTTAAAACGGGAAAGTTAAATCAAAAAACAATTGAGAACAAAAAATATAGAGAACTATCCTGGACTTTAAGTGGTTGTATTTGGCAAAACCATTTGAAATGTCTGAAAAGTTTAAGCTCTGGTTAAAACGGGTTGGCGTTGCCGGCTTTTTATTTTTCCTGATCAAAGGCTTGGTTTGGGTGGCAATCTTCGTAGGGATTGGGAAATGCGCGATGTAATTAAGAAGCGAGATTAGAGATGACAGAAGTCAGAGACTTCCGGTATCGCCTTTTCGCAAGACTTCCCAAGTGTGGTCTGCTAACAAGCGCACCGAAGCCACAAAATGAAAAGGAATTTTTTTACCCCATTCTTCCGGCGATACCATAGAAAGGACGCTTTCGCCGTTTTTCCTTTCATACAAGTGATATTCTTTACCGATGACAGGTCGAAAATTCATCTCCGACATATAAATCTGCTCCGAAACTTTCACTCGATCCTGAATTGCTCTGGCTTGCTGGGCTAGTAATTCTATTTGTTGGCGGATTTGATCCAATTGCATATCGGTTTGCTCGTACATGGAAGTAAGCGATAACCCCTTGGCGCGCCCTTTGTCAATGGGATTGATCGGTACGCCGCCTACGGTATGCGCATAAGGCAATAAATGCGGATTCTGAGCAATTTTATCGGGGTCAATCGGATTAATAAATTCTTCATTTGTGTTTTCAGCCATGATGCAAGTATTTCATTCTAGGAAACCGTTTATTGCCGCTATGGTTTAAAATAAAAAACGCCGGAGTTGCAGTAAGCAACCCCGGCGTCGGTACACATTTATTGCTTGGAAAATTATTTATTTCAGTGTGAAAGAAGTGTTGCCGGCCATGTAGCCTTTGTTATACACTTCTACTTTGTACGTGCCTTTAGTGAACGCTTGATTTGGCTTCCAGTTAGCACAAAGCTGCGTAGCGCTTTGACTGTAATTAAATTCCTTGGTCATAGAGTAAGGAATTTCGTCGCCATTAGAGCTACTTTTGAAAGTACCAGAACCTTGATCAGATACTTGCATTGTAGTGCCCTGTGGGTCAATGATGCGGATATGATATACTTCATCGCCAGCTTCCGCTACTTCGTTTACCGTAGTGTTGAAGCACACTTGAATTTGATCTACATCTTTTGAAGAGCGATCTTTTGACAACTTACCATTGCCTTTGGTTTTGTAACCTTCAGCTTCCAAACCGCTTGTTTTGATTACAGAAGCGAAGTTCACTTTGCTTGATAATGCTGCTCTGGTCTTTTCCAATTCTTCTTTCTCGCTCACCAAAGATGCACGTGCGGTTTCTGACTGCTGATAAGCGCTCTTTTGTGATTCCAAATCGGTTTGCAAAGCAGTATTGCTCTCGTTGAGCTGCGTGTTTTGTGACGTCAATTCTTCATTTTGCTGGCGCAATTGGTTGATTTCAGCTACATATTGCTCCATCTGTGAACGGAGTTTCTTCAGTTCGCCTCTTGCTGCCGATAGGTTTTTGCTGTCGCGCAACAGTTCCTCAATACGTGTCTTCTGAGAAGACAATTCTTCTTTTTGCTTGTCAATCAATGCATTCAACTCCTGGTTGCTACCGCGCATTTCTTCCAATTCAACCAGCGCAGCTTTGTATTGATCTTCCACTTCTTTTTTCAGTCTTTCTGACTCATTCAAAGAAGCGGACAATTCACTCTTCTGCTTGTTTTCGCTGATTGTCATTACCAAAAGTGCAATAGCAGCTACGGCTAAAATGGCAATAGCTACAATGAACCCCGTTTTGTTGCCTCCCGACTTTGGCGTAGGTGTGGTTTGCTGAGGCTGATACGGATTAGGATTGTTGGTTATCATATTACTGAAAATTTTGTTTTAAAAATTTATTCCTATCAATTAAAATAAAGCGCGTACGGTTTTAACGGCGACTGATTTCGTAAAATTGTATTGTGTGTAAATAAAAAGCCTGTTGTATTTGCTTATGTGTATGGTGTAAATTCTGTGCCGTTTGACGATACAAAGATGCAGGCAAAATGTACGATTCACCTCTACTATTGTCTAATTATGGAGGACTATTGTTTAATGGGCAAAAAAGTAGGAGGGCTATTGTTTTATAAAAAATTAATTTTCATTGTAAATAATTAATTACCAATATTTTAAATGTCCAAAACCAACTTAGGCACTCAGCTGGGGTACTGCAAAGATTTTATCTATAAACAAAGACCATCTTGCAAATTGAAAAGTTATAAATAAAAAAAATCCAATAAATTTGTTTTAAATATTGACAAATAAAAACATATTGTATATATTTGTGCCTATATTCAATATGATTGTTATGGACTTGCAAATTCTTATCAGCAAAAAAGGCACCAAAGTAGTCACCGCTACCAATCTGCATCAAGCTTTGCAGTTGCTTGACCACCATTATGCTGCCAATGTGAAAAAATGGCTGAACGATTTATATGAGTTTCGGGATGGCATTCGCAAACCTATTTTAAAACAGGATTTTGCACCTCGAAAACTCCAGGATGCAATGTTAATAGAAGACTATTTTTTGTCTATCGAATTAGCCAAACAAATTGTATTGCGTTCTAATAGTAAGGTAAAGCTGAAGTACGCCAAATATTTGCTCTCATTAGAAGAAGAAGAAGGAATCCATGAACAATTTGATAAAGAACAAGTGCTGATGGTACTCGATTTGGTAAAATCCATGCGTTCGGTTTCTTATCAGGAAAATTGTGAACGACGCCACCTGAAAGTGTATGAAGATCGCAACGGTGGCAGCGCTTCCAATTGGTGGCAGCACCGTGCCGAAGTGCTTGGCTACTCGCCCCGCGACCTGCGGGAGATGGCGCAACGCCAGGGCAAGCCTGCAAATGGAAAATCGCAGCGGCAATTATTGATGCAAGTGGACAAGTATGAAATGATCCGCACCGGAGTGATTGATTTATTTATGGCAATGGGTAAAAATGAACAATACGCTCGTGCCATGGGCGATATGGCTAAAGCTTTTGCCGAAGAATTGCGAATCGAAATCTACGATGACCGCGAAGCTGCCGATCTTTTTGCGCCTTCTGCAAGCGCCGAACCGGTGGTAGAAATGAAAAAATTGGAAAATGTACTACGCATGAGCGCTTGAAAGCAATTTTATAAATCACCCGAAAATAACATCTTATGTCTATTTCCAGCAGCGATTGGAGCAAATTTTGCCAACGAATCACCGTAAACGCTAGTATTAATGACCTTTACAAAGCTTGGACGACCCAAGATGGCTTAGAGCGTTGGTTTTTGCGCAAAGCTGAATTTACTAAACCCGATGGGTCTGTTCGCCCTCGAAATGAATCCATTCAAAAAGGAGATCAATATTCTTGGTTATGGTATGGCCATCCTGATTCAGTAGAAGAGCAGAATCAAGTGCTGGAAGCCAATGGTAAAGACCAATTAGAATTTACGTTTACAGAAACTTGCGCGGTAAGAGTGCATATTAAATCCGAGGCAGGTGAAAACGTAGTTGAACTTTGGCAAGAAAACATTCCTTTAGAAGATGATCCCAAGCGCAATTTGCACGTGCAATGCTCGGTCGGCTGGACGTTCTACCTCGCCAATCTGAAATCCATTTTGGAAGGTGGCATTGACTTGCGCAACAAGAATGAAAACATCAAATCGGTCGTCAATTCCTGATAAAAAGGTCTGACTTCTCTGCTCTGACATCTGAGTTCTATTTCAAAAGATACTTTTCCTTATTCTCTTATATCACGATTATTCAGTGCCGATTGCTCTTCCTGTCGCACGAGACAGGAGGGGCGGTACTTTTGCAATTGTTCAAAGCGGATTTACCCGATATTCCAACAAATAGATATTGCGAGTGGCTTGCCCCAAGAGCAATTGTTCTCTGGTTTTTACGAAGCCATTTTGTTGCAGTAATTCTTCCAATTCCCATTTTTCTAGGGCCTCCGGGCAAAAATAATCGCCTGTACCAGGCATTCTCACTTGCTCTACTAAGCAAAGCCGACCATTTTTTGTTAATGACCATTTAATGGATTGCAACATACTGAGCTTGTCGCTAAAATGATGAAAAGCATCTACGGCAACGATAAGATCCAATTCTAAAGATTCCAGCCCAGTGGAAGTAGAAGAACCCACCGTAAAATGGCAATTCTTTAATTGATCTTTGCTTAAATAAAGGCTTGAATTACTTTGCATTTGCGCCACGGCGAATGGACCCAATTCATTTACATAAAAAGTAGTGCTATCGTATAATATGCTCATTAACAAAGATAACCAACCGCTGCCTGCCCCCAATTCGCCTACTTTATCGCCAGTTTGAATATTGAAAAAAGGTAAATATTGCCAAACGTCCGAAGATATAGGCAATGATGTAGCGGTAGCAGTTTCTATATCTAAATCTTTTTGAATCAGAGGAAGCGTTTGCAATTTATACTTTTGCCAAAGCCCAATCAAATGCCTCAAAGAATCTAAAGTGGTGACAGATTTGATAGCGGCGTCCAATTCATTTGAAATGGAGGATTTCAAATGCCCCCTACTCGCCATTGCTGAGAAAACAGCATCAAATTCTAAGTGTGCTTCGCTGGAACTTAGTTGCGCTCGAATTTTTTGGCGGAGGTCTGTGATTTTGTCCAAGACCTTTTCTTCACGCTCGTGCGCTGCGATCACCAATCGGCGGATATTATTTTCAGCATCCAATTTTTCTTTTTGGGCAAAAAGAATGGTCGCAAAGTTTAAGCATAACAGCAGGTAAAAAAAACGCATAAATGTTTGCATTTAGATAATCAGCATAGTGTTTATAGGAATATTAAGCTTAGGAAATTTTAAAATTCCCTAAGCTTAAATCTGATTTATTTTATAACTCCCGAATCCAGATATTGCGATAGCTCACGAGATCACCATGATCTTGCAACATAAGCGGTAGCTTAGTGTGCGCACTGTTTTTGGGCAAACCAATATATTCAGTCGTACCTTTTATTTCAACATTATTCTGAACTAACACACCATTATGTAATACTGTAATTCTTGCTGGCGCAATGAGCATTCCATCTGCATTGAACTGCGGCGCGGTGTAAATAATATCATACGTTTGCCACTCTCCCGGCGGGCGTGCAGCATTTACAAGTGGAATATGCTGCTTGTAAATAGAGCCGACTTGGCCATTAGAATAAGTACGATTATTATAACTGTCGAGTACTTGCAATTCGTATTTCGATTGGAGGAAGATACCGCTATTGCCGCGGCCTTGCCCTTCACCTTTAACGACTGAAGGTGCACGATATTCAATATGTAATTGGGCGCTTCCGAAACTACGTTTGGTCTGAATTCCTCCGGCGCGCGGTACGACTGTCATAGCGCCGTCTTCGAGTTTCCATTTTGCAGCCGAGCCATCTTCCGTCGTCCATTCATCCATATTTTTACCATCAAAAAGTACAATTGCATCCGAAGGAGGCGCGGTGCCAACGCCAGGTTTTACAATGCGTGGCTCGGGTTCCCACACTTCGGTGGCTTTGGGATCTGTAATTTGAGCGAAGCTTTTCGCAATCGTTATGCAAAAAAGAATCAGTAAAGTATATCGCAGCATGGAATATAAGTTTTTAAATGTGAAACAAAATAACCAATTCGACCTCGCCAAGATAGCAAAACATTGTTTTTTAGATGGATTTTTGCATCCAAATATTACTTTTAGTGTTCAATCTCATTAAACAACATTAACTATATGCTTACAATGCTTCAACAACCCTGGCACTGGGCAATCGGCGGATTTTTATTAGGGCTTACCGTGCCTATTTTATTGCTACTTGGGGATAAAAAATTTGCTATTTCCTCCAATTTACGGCATATCTGCGCTGCTTGTTTTCCAGCGAATATTCCTTTTTTTAAATATGATTGGAAAAAAGAAAGTTGGAATTTATTTTTCATTGGTGGTTTGATCTTAGGCGCGATCATCGCATCTACGGTACTCAAAAATCCAGCGCCAATGCAGGTAGCCGCCCCTACAATGGAGGTACTGCAAGGATATGGTATCACCGAGCATGAGGGTTTATTGCCGGTACAAATTTTTACATGGGAAAATATATTCACACTTAAAGGATTGATTTTCTTTGTTATTGGTGGATTTCTTGTTGGTTTCGGCACGCGTTATGCGGGTGGTTGTACTTCGGGTCATTCTATCACGGGCTTAGCTATGCTACAATGGCCATCTTTGATCGCGACCATTTGCTTTATGCTTGGCGGCTTTTTTATGACCCAGGTTTTATATCCACTCATTTTCAAATTATTATAATTATGAAAAATTTAAAATATATTTTGCCGGGCATTTTCTTTGGCATCGTATTAGTGAAAAGCGAGGTGATTAGCTGGTTTCGGATTCAGGAAATGTTTCGATTGCATTCTTTCCATATGTATGGCGTGATCGGCACGGCTGTAGTCGTGGGTATTATTTCTGTACAAATTATCAAAAGATTTCAATTGAAAACAATTAAGGGTGAGCCAATTACCATGTTAAAACGCCCCTTTCAGAAAGGTCAAATTATCGGCGGATTGCTTTTTGGTATGGGTTGGGCGCTCACAGGGGCATGTCCTGGTCCGATTTTCGCGCAGATAGGGAGCGGCTTTACAGTCGTATTTATTACCTTTCTAAGTGCGCTGGCCGGCACTTGGGTGTACGGGCTTATACGAGATCGCTTGCCGCATTGAAGGTTTATTCTAAATTGGAAATTGGAAGTCGGAAAGCTTTACAATTAATTCAGCTTTCCGACCTCCAACTTCGCATTAAACTTTTTCAACTTCTTCCGCCGTGCGGTAGCTATCCATTGGTGGACAAGTACAAACCAGATTGCGGTCGCCAAACGCATTATTGACGCGGGCTACAGCAGACCAGAATTTGAAACCTTCACGCAAATAAGGCAATGGATACGCTGCTTTCTCGCGGGCGTAAGGCAGATTCCAATCGTCAGAAGTGACCAATTCCATTGTATGCGGCGCATTATGCAGCACATTATTGGTTGTATCGGCTGCGCCGGAAGCAATTTCATCGATTTCTTTTCGGATTTGTAGCAGTGCATCACAGAATCGATCCAATTCGTCTTTGGCCTCGCTCTCGGTAGGTTCGATCATAATCGTACCCGCCACCGGAAACGAAAGGGTAGGAGCATGAAAGCCGTAATCCATGAGGCGTTTGGCGACATCTTCGGCACTGACTAAAGATTTGAATGGGCGCAAATCCACGATCAATTCGTGCGCGGAGCGGCCTTTTTCACCTACGTATAAAATCTGATATTCTTTTTCCAAACGCGCTTTGATGTAATTCGCATTCAAAATCGCATATTTCGTAGCATCGGTCACGCCTTGCTTTCCCAACATTTTGATATAGCCATACGAAATCAGCAAAATGCTTGCGCTCCCCCAAGGGGCAGCAGATACTGCATTGATGCCTTGTTCGCCGCCCGTTTCTACCAGCGGATGCTTTGGTAAAAAGGGTTTCAGGCTTTCATTTACACAAATTGGTCCCATGCCCGGGCCACCGCCACCGTGTGGAATAGCAAAGGTTTTGTGCAAATTGAGGTGACACACATCTGCGCCAATGATACCAGGGCTAGTCAAGCCAACCTGGGCATTCATATTCGCACCATCCATATAAACCTTGCCACCATACTGGTGTATAATATCGCAAATTTCTTTAATACTTGTTTCAAAAACGCCGTGCGTAGAAGGATAGGTCACCATCAAAGCAGCCAGATTCGAGCTGTATTGCTCGGCTTTCGCTTTTAAATCTGCCACATCAATATTGCCATGATCGTCGCATTCGACTACTACCACTTGAAGGCTTGCCATTACTGCACTTGCAGGATTCGTGCCATGCGCTGAAGATGGGATTAAAGCAATATTGCGATGGTTTTCGCCATTGGCTTCGTGGAAAGCGCGGATCGTCAGTAGCCCAGCATATTCACCTTGTGCCCCAGAATTTGGTTGTAAAGAACAAGCTGCAAAACCAGTAATTTCACTGAGATAAGCTTCCAATTCTTCAAAAATCCTGGCATATCCCTGCGCTTGATCGAATGGAGCAAACGGGTGGAGGTTGGAAAACGCATCCCAAGTCACAGGAATCAACTCTGACGCGGCATTTAGCTTCATCGTGCAAGAACCCAATGGAATCATGGAGTGCATCAAGGACAAATCACGATTTTCCAAACGCTTGATATAGCGCATCATTTTGCTTTCGGTGTGATAGCTGTTGAAAACAGGATGCGTCAGAAATTCACTGCTGCGAATCAATTTTTCCGGAATTTGGTAAGAAGCCGGTTCGCTTGTATCAAATTGATTATCAACGCCATCTGCCTCAGAGAAAATGCGGATAATGGTTTCGATGTCTTTCAAACTGGTTGTTTCGTCAATGCTGATTTGGATGATTTCTTCGCCATAAAAGAAATTCATCTGATGCCCCAGCGCCAGTTGTCGCACGTGGTTTTGAATCGCTTTATTGACTTTGATGCAAAGCGTATCGAAATAAAATTCGTTTTGTTGCTCGTATTCCAGCTTCCGCAAATTCGCATCAAGGATTTGAGTCAAAGTATGAACGCGTTCGGCAATCGCCTTGATGCCTTTCGGACCATGATAGACGCCGTACATCCCCGCCATGATTGCCAATAAAGCTTGAGCGGTACAAATATTGGAAGTCGCTTTCTCCCGACGGATATGCTGCTCGCGCGTTTGCAAAGCCATGCGCAAAGCCCGATTTCCTTGAGCATCCACGGATACACCGATGATACGGCCAGGAATTTGGCGCTTGTAATCATCTTGCGTTGCAAAAAAGGCCGCGTGCGGGCCGCCATAACCCATTGGTACGCCGAAGCGCTGAGAATTGCCTACCACCGCATCCGCGCCCCATTCGCCTGGAGGCGTAAGCAAGGCCAAGCTCAACAAATCTGCTGCAACTGTCACATAGATTTCCTGGGCTTTACATTTTTCGGTGAATGCTCGATAATCTTCTACAATACCTTGTTTATCAGGGTATTGCAATAAAGCACCAAAAGTCTTAGCAGTCGGCTCAAATGTTTGCCAATTGCCCATAATTATTTTGATACCACCAAATTTGGCGCGGGTTTTCAATACATCCAAGGTTTGCGGGAAAACATTTTCATCCACAAAAAATTCGTCTGCTTCGTCTTCCGCCTTTTTAATTTTGGCATTTTTTATACCATAAAACATATGCATTGCTTCAGCAGCAGCAGTGCCTTCGTCGAGCAGGGAGGCATTGGCGATGGGCAGACCCGTCAAGTCACTCACCATCGTTTGAAAATTCAGCAGTGCTTCGAGGCGGCCTTGCGCAATCTCCGCTTGGTAAGGCGTGTATTGTGTATACCAACCAGGATTTTGGAAAATATTACGCAAAATAACAGAGGGCGTCACCGTGCCGTTATAACCCAGACCAATAAAGGATTTATAGACTTTATTGAGTGTCCCGATCTGGCGGATTTCGCGGAGATAATCATATTCGGTCATCGGGTCGGGAAGGTCGAGTTCGCCTTGCATCCGAATATTCGTCGGAACGGTTTCATCTATGAGTTGGTCGAGCGAGGCAACACCGATGGTTTGCAGCATTTCCTGCAATTCGCCTTCATTCGCACCAATATGTCGCTTGGAAAATTGATCGAAAACAGTAGTCTTGTTCATGAAAAATAAACCTTACTTTGGTTAGGAAAATCAGTTGTCAAAGGTATGATTTTTTATTGTGCTTTTTAACACTTGGAGGCTAAGTCTTGTTGTAAGGAAAAATATTTTAATAATAGCTCTGATTACCAATGGGAGCTACTCTAATCCAGGAAAAAACGCATCTTGAAAATGCTCGATTTGATAATGTTGCTCATTATAATAAATAATGGAGATGACATCGAATCGGATAGTCCAATCATGCCCAATTTGTTCCATGTAAGCAGAGGCGGCATCCGCCAGGAGGCGTTCTTTGCGCGGGGTAATGGCTTCTTCGGGTTTGCCAAAAAGGTCGGTACTGCGGGTTTTAACTTCAGTAAAAATAAGGGTTTCGCCGTCTTTGGCAATCAAGTCAATCTCTGCTTTGCGGTAGCGCCAGTTGGCTTCAAGGATGCGGTAACCCTTGCTTTCGAGGAAAGTTTTAGCAATTTGTTCGCCAGCCTTACCCGTATCGTTATGCCTTGCCAATTTTGAAGTATGAAGTTTGAAATACGAAGTTAGTGAATTTAAATAGAAAAGCCTCTTCTACAAATGCAGATAGAGGCTACCCCAAAAACCAATTTTTTCCCTACTCAACAAGAAGGTAGGTTTCTCAAACAGAAAGATTATGATTTGTTAGTACTGCGAATTATAACCATTGCGGTTTATATATAAAAAAGGATTATTCCAAGACTAAAAATGCCCGGTATGTTCGATGGGAGGAGTCTGTTTGTTTGATTTGTGTTTACTGAAGTGTTTCTTTGGAACGGTTGTTGGGATAGATTGAAAATAAAAACAACTTTTATACAAAGATAAAAATATTTTTAATCTATGCAAATACTTAGCATAAAGTATTTTGAAAAAATGGATATGTTTTTCTATAATGGTTTGATTTCCAAAAAGATTGTCGATTGTTAAAGTTTAAAAAGTCCCTGCTCCTGTAAGAAGCAGAGACCTTACTCTGATAACCGATTCTTGGGATAGTGAATCAGTTTATGGTTTCAAGTTTAATCTAATAAGATCATTTTTTTCGTTTGATGACGGCCTAAAGTTTCGAGGCGATAATAGAGCATTCCTTCGGCTTTTACTTCTGAGCGATTGATAATCACTTCGTTGTATCCTTGCGGGAATTCACCTTCTCTATTGTACACCACTCGGCCTGTTGCATCATATATCGTTAACTTTGCATGCGTTGTTTCCGGCAATTGGAATGGTACGACGGTTTCGGTCGCTACGGGGTTCGGACGATTTTGATATAATTCAAAACTTCCTTCCACCGGCAAGGCATTCTCAGGTACAGCAGCAATGGGTTCTGAGAAATTCAACTGAATATCCAACACTTCTTCTTCCTGATTGAAAGCCTCGCTTTTCAGGTAGCGCGGATTCAATTGGATGGCTTTGCCCAGCGATACGTCTGCCTTCGCGCGAAGCGTCAACTTGAAAAGGATCGGTTCGTCGGGCACTGCTTTGTCGCCAGAAATATTCCAACTCGTATTGATGAGGCCTTCGTCAATCATTTGCAAACCAAAATTGGCGTCGCTTATGTCAGGGATATTGCCAGGATCAAGCGTCACAAATTCTAATAATTCAGGATCAAAAGTCATCGCAAACTGGAATGCCTGTAGGTCAGAAGCCTTGGTAGCCTTAAGTTCTAGCGTATAAGTCTCATCTGCTTTCATCGGTTGGTCTGCGGTTGTGAGGATCAGCGCTTTCTTGCCAGCTCGTGCTTCGGTGCTTACGGCGCTGTTGGGTCGGGCAGAGAAGTCCACGTCTCCAACTTTTACGGCTACAAAATCAGCATCCATCATGTTTCCACTGAAATCATTAATATTGTATAATTCCGGAAAATTGGTTTTAAAAGGATTACTTGGATCAGGAAAATTGAAATCCTTTTTCACAAAACGCCAGGATTTGTTGCCATTAGGGAGTTGTTCATCAATACCGAGTACCAGTTTTCGCAAGCGAATGATGTCGAGTAAGGAAACATCGCCGGAGCGATCCACATCAGCTGCGATTATTTTATAAGGCGAATTCAAATATTGAACCCCCAGAATATGTCGGATGACCAGCAGCACATCAATAGTCGAAATGCCATTGCGCACGTCGTCGTTTTTCTCCGGCACAAGCGTATAGTCACCCCCAAGCGGCAGGTAAGCAAATTCAAACAAGCCGGTACGCCCAGTGATCACTTGATAGGCATTGCTATTGACGCGCACATTCACATGCTCTACAAAATCACCTCGTTCAGTTTGGATGCCTCCGGCAATCATACCACTTGCAGGCAACGGGCAAAGTCCATTATTATCTTGTATCGAAATATAAGTTACACAATAATCACTATTACCTTGTTCATCGGTTACCCAGAATTCTACGACCTGATTGCCCAAGTCTCCGCAAGTGAACACCAGCATAGTATCTGTGGGCGGAGCGGGCGTATTGGTGCCGGGACGACGCAGGGAGTACTTCAATTTATCCTTGGGGGTACAATTATCGAAACTGCCACCGTTAAAGGCTTTGGCCGATACTTGTGCTTGGAATATTCCATCTTTATTGGTCAGATTTGCAGACAAACCCACGATGCAAATTGGGCTTGGCTTGGTTTTGTCTTCTACGGTTATTTTTACTTTGCAAATGGCCGTATTGCCGCAGCGATCGCGCGCCGTAAAGGTTACAACCGTTGTCCCCACAGGGTAATTACCACTTGCGTTCGCGCCCTTAGACGTTGCATAGGGTGAGTCGTTGGTAATAATGATATTCGGGTTACAATCTTGAGCGGTGACCGCCGGCAACATTATTGCCATAGGGCCGCAGGTATTGCCGGTGGAAACAGTCACATCAGCGGGGCAACTCATCACCGGAGCTTCGGAGTCTTCTACTTTGATGGTTTGAACATATTTGAATTTTCCACCATTTTCAGGATGTTCGGGATCAAATTTACACCAATCAATGATTTCCCAAGTGCGCAAGATCTTATAACAAGCTGGAAACGCAATATCGAAAAATTGATCCGAATGAGAAGTTGCGAAAAAATTACAAGACGTATTTTTAATGATCGGTTTGTTAAATCCTGTCGGCAAGTTTTCAGGGTCGGTACCTGCGCCACAGACGCCGGCTATGTACATATCAGGCCAATCAATATCTGCTTCTTTCAGTGGCGAAGGATTGATGATCGTAATAATTTGTGTACAAGAACTCTTATTCCCGAATCGGTCGGTAGCAGTAAAGGTACGCGTGATCGTTCCAACGTTACATTCATTTAAATTTTCAACCGCAGTGGAATCCAGCGTATAGCCGCAGATCTCATCCACGGTTGGGCTACCGTAAATGGATAAATTGGAATAATTATCTGTACAATTGATCGTCACATTTTCTGGGCATTTGATAATCGGAGGTAGCTTATCCTGCACATCCACTTGCACCATACATTCATTGTAATGGCGATATAAATCACCGCCCGGTTGCTCGCGCATAGGATTCACGGGCCCTGCACCAGGATCAATTTCATAAACCCGCATGATGACGGTGACAAAATTAGAATCGGCATCTGAGCAGCAAAAGTTGACATTGTCATCAAACCATTCCTGATAACCTTCCATCGGAGCATCATCACCATCAAGCCCTTCGCAAGTACCGGTAGTCATTTTGCGTACTTTGTAATAAAGTTTAGGAGCACAATTATCCTTGCTTCCTTTGTTAAAATTTTTTGCAGGCACAGTTACAATCCCCACAGCTGGTAAGGACACAACCAGATTATCCTCGCAAATTGCCGAAGGCGCTTCCTCATCTACCACTGTCAATTGCATTTTGAAAACCTTGGTATTGCCGCAGGCATCGACAGCAGTGTATTGCACGGTATGCGGGCCAACAGGCACAAAAGGATGGGGACCCAGTCCTACTGCGCCATAGGAAGTACTTACAAAAAGAGTCGGGGTATCGTCACAATTATCCAATAATTCGGGAATCGGTAATCGAACTGTTCCGTAGCACTGACCAGGATCGGTCGTCGCGACAAAAATGGATTGGATCTTAATATTAGGGGCTACAGTATCCTGTACCACAATTAATTGTGTGTCGCGCACCATTACGCCAGAACATTCATCAGCTACCGTCCAGAAGCGTTTGATTTGATAAGTAACGCTATCGCAAAAGAACTCGATGGTATCTCTGCGATTGGTATTCAAATTACAAATATTACCATTACCGATAATAATGCCATCTAAAGTCGGCTGCCCCAGTGTGGCCACGGTCGTATCGGCGGTATTACAATTCATAATGGTGTCTTTTGGAAAAACCACTTCCACCAGATTTGGCCGAGTGATGGTGATAATTTGCAAACAAGTGCTTTCATTCCCACTGTCATCCATTGCCGTCCAGGTACGTTGGATGATCTTTTCACAAGGCGTGCCCATTATTTCATCGTGATATTGCAAATCCACATCTGCATCACAATTGTCAATTACTTCCGGGAGTTCGACAATTTCAATCGTAGCTTCTTCCACACAACTCATCTCAAAGTTTTGACAATCAATCACTGGTGCAGATTTATCAAGCGTGGCGATAAAACCCACACAAAAAAGCCCTGTAGTCGTATCGGTTACGGTTACGCTCAATAATTGATTGACATAAGTAGAAGCATCAAAAGTTGCGGAATCGGTTGCGAAGGCAACCACCATGCCCATTCCATCGCGGATCGTCAAGGTTTTGCCACCAGGACAAGTTTCTGGCGCTGCCAATAAATCAATTGCTCTTACCTTAGCGGCGCAATCGTTGTCTATCTCAATCATTCTCGGCGCTACCATATCAGGATTTGTACATCGCATATCGCACTGTGCCTGTAGCGTGTGCTGCCCCAGCCAAGCCAGGAAAAACAGCACCGTGAGAAGCGCACTTCTCAGGTGACCAGAACATGCGGCAAGCGTGTTGCCGCTTACGCTAAAGTGTTTCATTTTAAAATTGCGTTTTTATGTGTAATAGAATCGGATACGCATAACTTTCCTACCCACGCCTATGTTAATAGGATGGTGAAAATTTGAAAATCAATTATTTAAATAATAATGGAATTATTAACGTATGAACCGTGCTTATAGAGGAAGCTTAATGACGTGAAATAAGAGACATGAAATTTGAAAAACATTTACTTGCTATTTCATCTTTCACATCTCAAATCCCACATTTTGCATAGTTTTCTCATAATATGCTTCCTCATTAATAGTGTTGTTCCCTTTTTTGAAGTCGGTTATTCTATTTTATTTGTTTTTCCCGCTTTATGTTGCTAGCACACTTTACGAATAATTGTAAACTAAAATCGTGCCAATTGTGGAGAAGGTGATGGGGCGATAGGGAGGTAAGGTGATGATTAAACCTGAAAAACAGGCAGTTAAATAAGAAAACGCTTTTACATTTAGCAAAAAGAAAAGGGCGCTCCTGCGCGGATACGACCCTTTTCACGTTGTCGAAAAACTACCAGATCTTTGTTAGATGCTAGATAAAGAGATGCCAGATGTCAGACTCACTCAAGTTTAAATTTTAGTGGCAAATGGAATTTGACTGCCACAGGCCTACCGCGGTGTCTTCCAGGAATCCATTCTGGCATCATTTGCGCTACCCTCAAAACTTCATTATTTAATATTTCATTTGTTCCTCGGATTATTTTGAAATTCGATAAGCTCCCATCTTTTTCAACTATAAATGAAATTAAAACTTTGCTTTCCAAGCTAATATGATCTAATGATTTTGGATATATTATATTTGTATAAATAAACTCCAACATCTTTTTATCCGCGCAAGCTTTCCTTACTTCTATTGTCACTGGGTCTTCACAGCCCGGGAAGCGCGGCATTTCTTCAGTTGGAATAAGGCATACTTCACCTTGTTCCGGATTAAGTTTCATTGATTCTTGAATAATCGGATTTCCATCAATCCAATTTTGTAATTCATCTTCACAAGATGATAAGCCAAAACCAATGATATAAATAAATAGTAAATAAAATAACCGCATAATTAAATATTTCACCAAAACCTAAAACCCAAATAACCACTTCACAACTTTACAGATGACCACGCGTTTACTTTTGGCGTATCTAAATTCGATTTTTTGAATAGTTTTGCTTTTTCAAGATGCCAGATACCGGACGAAGAGATGTCAGACATATTAGACGCTTCAGAAAGTCTGGTATCTGACATCTGGTATCTAAAAATCTAAAAAATTGATACAATACAATCGGTTTGAACTGAGCAACGGCTTGAAAGTGCTGGTGCATGAAGATGATAGCACGCCCATGGCGGCGATAAATGTGCTCTACAATGTAGGCTCGCGCGACGAAAACCCTGAGAAGACGGGCTTTGCGCATTTATTTGAGCATTTGATGTTTGGGGGCTCTGCGCATATTCCTGATTTTGATGATCCGATCCAATTGGCGGGTGGCGAGAATAACGCGTTCACGAGTAGTGACATGACTAATTTTTATGATGTATTACCTGCTCAGAATTTGGAAATTGCGTTTTGGTTGGAATCGGATCGAATGTTGAGTTTGAATTTTGATTCAAAGGTGCTGGAAACCCAGCAAAAAGTAGTGGTCGAGGAATTCAAAGAAACCTGCCTGAATCAACCTTATGGCGATGCCTGGCATCATCTGTCGGCGATGGCGTACCACGTGCATCCGTATCGCTGGCCTACGATTGGCTTGATTCCCAAGCATATTGAAGATGCGACATTGGAAGACGTAAAGGATTTTTATTTTAAATATTACCGTCCGAATAATGCAATTCTCGTCGTTTCTGGCAACGTAAAAACCCAAGAAATAAAGGCTTTGGCGGAAAAATGGTTTGGCGATATACCGTCGGGCGCGATTCCCAAACGCCAACTACCATGCGAGCCTGCGCAGCAAGCTTTTCAAAGCAAAGTACAAGAAGCCAATGTGCCGCTGGAAGCGTTTTTCCTGGCGTTTCGGATGGGCGGGCGCGTCGGGCAAGATTATTATATCGCCGATTTATTGTCGGATGTGTTGAGTAACGGGCAGTCTTCGCGCTTGTTCCGGCGATTATTGAAAGAAAAACAATTATTCTCCTCGATTGATTGCTATGTGTCGGGCAGCATTGATCCTGGTTTATTTATTATTGAAGGCAAACCAAACGAAGGCATTTCCTTGGAAAGCGCTAAAAATGCGGTTTGGGAAGAGTTGGAACAATTGAAAAATGAACCAATTCCTGATATGGAATTGCAAAAATTACAAAACAAAGTAGAAAGTACACTGCTGTTTTCGGAAATTAATGTGCTGAACAAAGCCATTAACCTTGCTTTCTATGAATGGTTAGGCGACGCCGCAATCATCAACGAAGAGGCATCTTACTATCAGCGGGTGAGTACCGCTGATCTTCAAAATATGGCGCAACAGCTTTTCAGATTAGAAAACTGTTCGGAATTGATTTATTTACCCAAAAAGTGATCTGTTCTTTTACGTATAAAAGGTTTTTGCAATATCAGAAAAATATTACGTGTCTTGTTAAGCACAAAAGTATTTTATTGATTATTATAGATTCTCCTAAATAATCTCATAATAAGCTGATTATTAATATCAATTACCCATAATCAATACTAATTGCTGCCTTCCGCAGCCTTTTTCTTGCGCTTGGTTTTGAATAATTCTACCACTTCTTTTTCGGTCAAGAAGCCAAATTCAACAAACATTGTGGAAACAAATTTTTTGATGTCCTGATAATCTTTGCCGCGCTTGTCAGGGTAGTGCTTGAGCAGCTTTTGCAGGTAATTCATTGAAATCTTTTCCAGATTTTGATTGAAATGCTGGTTCACAAAAATGCCCATATAGACTGGGAATTGCTTGGTGATTTCAAAATAATCGGCGTAAGCATCCTCCTCTAAATGATTGACAAAGCCCGCGAAATAGAGGTAGATTGTTTGTCGGATGCATTCATTGATCGCTGACAAGCCTTCGTGTTGGTCATAGAAGGTTTTAATAGCTTCCTGCGTTTCCGGATGGATGTAGCCTTTGCTATGTACAATATCTATCAAATCGTAATACTTCGTTAAATCATCTGCCTGCTTTCGATCAAGTATCGCCGAGATTCGTTTATCGGATTCGGGCGTCCATTTCATCTCTTCGCTCTCTAGCATTTCCAAAAGAAATGCCAAGTACTTTTCTACAAAATCGGGCATGGACGCGCGCGTGGCATTGAAATGTTTATTCAAATGTGCCAAGTCTTCTTTGTTCATGTCAAAGAAATTGGCGTACAAACTCATAATCTGCAAATGCTCTTTTGTACCTTGAAAATCAGGGTTTTCTATAAATTGTTTGATGTATGGAATAATACTTTCATTGTTCGCTTGCGTATTGACCCGGTAAATCAAAAAATGTTTGAGTGGTGAGAAATAAATGGGCAATGTATTGACAGAATCAGGAAACTCAGCAGTATGGTAATTTTCATTTTTGAATTGTTGCTTATAGCGCAGGTAGCCAATGCGGCGCTCGTTTTCACGGCGGTAGCGGTCTAATTTTTGTGCTTGAAGATAATAGCGCACTTTTTTATTGACAATGCTATTGATCAGATTCGTGATCCAAATATCGCTGCTGAGTGCAAACCCAATCTGAATAGACTGTCCAATCCGTTTTTTCAGGATTTCAAAATTGGCAGAATTACAAATTGCCAATAAAATATCTTTGAAATGCTCCTGTGGTCGCGTGTATTTGAAATGCTCGTCGTACTCGCCACGCAGCACCGAATAGCCCAGAATTCTCGGTAAAAACAAGCCCTCGAAGGCTGGGTCGAGCAGCACCAACTCAAAAGGAGTCAATTGCAATGGCTTGTCGTTTGCTACTTCTTCGTAGAGTTCCCCTATTTTTGCTTCGTACAATTCTTTGAGGCGCGTATAATCTTCTTCCTCTTCGGTGTCGAGATATTGTTGTAACTCTTCCGAGTCTTGTATACCTGCTGCCAATGCTTCGAGCTGGTCAATATATTCCTGATCTAGTTCGTACATAACGATGGTTCTTTTTAAAGGTAAACCTGATAGTGCATAATTGGCGCACTACCAGGTTCACATTATATTAGAAATAAAGTATAGCCTTGATAATAAACTGCTACAAAGATAGGATGCAGCGCAATAAGTTCAAATGAAAACGGCATGAAAAATTATCAGCTTCGTCATCATTATGAATTCGAGCTATTATTCCTCTGCTTTTTCTTCTTCGGCAGCAGGTGCTTCCGCTACTTCGCTTTCATTTACTTCTGCTGCGATTTCTTCTACGCTTTCTTCTACTGCTGCTTCTACATTATCCTCCACCGTTTCTACTACATCTTCCACTGTTTCTTCCACTTCATCACTTACAGTTTTCAGTAATTCCGATTCTACAGGTTTTTCTTCCTTCTTTGCTACTGGCACGGTGATGTTTGCACCGGCTACTCTTGCGTGGAATTCTGCCATTTCTTCAGCCGTTTTCGCAAAACGAGCCGCGATTTTCGCTTCCTTTGTATCTACCCACTCATTGTATTTTAATTCTGCTTCTTCAACGCTCATCGCACCTTTTTTCACGCCACGCATAAGGTGCTTGCGATAGTAAACGCCTTTGAAACGCAGAATAGCCCGCACCGTATCGGTAGGCTGAGCACCGTTCATCAGCCATTCATAAGCTTTTTCGCGGTCAATTTCAATGGTAGCTGGCTTTGTCAGCGGATTGTATGTGCCGATTTTTTCGATAAAGCGACCATCTCTCGGGGAGCGCGCATCGGCAATGACAATGTGGTAAAACGGTCTTTTTTTACGACCTTTTCTTTGCAATCTAATCTTTACAGACATGGTTAAAATTACTTGGTGAAACCATACCCGCTTACTCCCATAAAGGGACGGCAGGTTTTTAACGGATTGCAAAGGTATATTTTTTTAAAATTCCCTGCAAATTTATTTTGAAATTCACATTTTACAATTGTTAAAAACCATTTTGGAATCACAACTTCTGTAAATTTGTATTCAATGTCCCAAAAACAGAACATATCATGAAAAAATTGTTTCAATCTATCACCTTACTTTTCATCGGGCCTTTTTTTGCTTTTGCTCAAACCGAAATTTCTGGTATTATCAATCAATATGCAGTAGTCACTAATATCGACACTTGCGCTGGTACTTTGACGGTGAGTGATCCATCGGGCTTTGAGGCAGGAATGGATGCGATTCTCATTCAAATGCAAGGTGCTATTATTAATACTTCCAATAATACGAATTTTGGTACAATTGAAGATTTGCGAAGTGCGGGTTTGTACGAGCGTACGCGCATCCGTGCAATAAATGGAAATATAATTACACTGGAAATCAGCCTTTTAAATCAATATAATATAGATGGCTCGGTGCAATTGGTCTCGCTTCCGATGTATGAAAATGCAATAGTTGCAGACACTGTTTTTGCAAAAAAATGGGACGGGCAAACAGGCGGTATTCTGGCATTGGAAGTGACTGATACCTTGACTTTAAATGCGCCGCTTAGTGCTGCAGTTCGCGGTTTTAGAGGTGGTTCTGAGGATATTACACAGAGTAATAATTGTAATTTATTGACCAATGCAAATGATTATTTTTATAATTCTAACAATTGGCGCGGTGCAGCTAAAGGCGAGGGTATTGCCAAAATAACGGCTGGACGTGAGGCAGGGCGCGGATCTCAGTCAACGGGTGGCGGCGGTGGTAATGACCACAATACAGGTGGCGGTGGTGGCGGGCATATCGAAGCTGGCGGCATGGGCGGCGAAAACCGCGAGCCTACTGCATTGGGATGCGATGGGCGATTCCCTGGCTTGGGTGGAAAGGCTATTCTGAATTTGGAGAATCGCATCTTCATGGGTGGTGGCGGCGGCTCCGGGCATGAAAATAATAACGGCGACGTGAAGGGCGGCGACGGAGGAGGAATTATTATTCTTATTGCAAGAAATATCATTGGCAATGGCCAGCAGGTTGCTGCGCAAGGTCAATCATCCTCTGCTGTAATTGGAGATGGGAGCGGCGGAGGTGGCGCAGGTGGCACCGTTATTATAGATGCGGAAAATATAATTAGCCCATTTGAAATAATAGCGAGTGGCGGTATGAGTGGAAATATTAGTAATAATAATGAAAATCGCTGCCATGGCCCAGGTGGGGGCGGCAGTGGCGGACGCACAATATTGCCTGCCAATTTGCCAATCAATGCTATCGTTAGTAGGGGAGAGGCAGGCCAAACCCTTAACTCAAGCGCTAATAGCTGCCCCAATGGGAATAACGGCGCGCAACCTGGAGGCGATGGGCTTATCGAAGACTTTTTTGATATTCCGAAAAGCACGCAGCCCAATACGGGCGGTACTTTGACGATTTTAACCCAGCCCGAAACCCTGGATGCTTGTATCGATCAATCTTTGATTTTTTCAGCAGAAGCAGCGGGCCTAAATCTTCAGTACCAATGGCAAATAGATCGCGGTGATGGCAACGGTTTTCAAAATATTCCTGAAGGTGCAATCCTTTCGGGTACGCAGACGCCGGAATTATTCATCGGAAGCGTTTTGCCAGAATTTGCCAATGCCAGTTTTCGAGCGCAAATAAGCGGGGCATGTGCGACCCAATCTATTTTCTCGGACGCAGTAAGCATCAATATTACAGAAGCACCCAACCCAAGTTTTGATTTTGCAATCAATGTCCTTTCCGTTCAATTTGAAAATAATTCCGTCAATGCCTCAAGCTACGAATGGGATTTTGGAGATGGGCTGCAAAGCAATGAAATCAATCCTACGCACACCTACGCTGCCGAGGGGGAATACGAAGTGACACTTCGCGCTTTTTCTGCTTGCGATACGATTTCAATTTTCAAAACAATTTTGATAGAAGCCAGGCCCAGCGCGGGTTTCAACGCCAATGCTACGCAAGGATGCGCACCGTTTACAATTACATTTCAGAATAATTCTTCGTCCAATGCCACCAGTTTTGTCTGGATTTTGCCAGGAGCAAACCCGGGATTTTCCACTCAGCGCAATCCAACGGTTATTTATAATATGCCCGGAAATTATAATGTAACGCTGGTTGCTTCTAATGCTACGGGAATTGATACTTTGACCTTGGAAAATTTTATCGTCGTTAATCAAACGCCAGAAGCAGGATTTTCAAACATTATCAATGATTTAAATGTTAGTTTTTCTAATAATTCGATTTCAGGCGATACTTTCCTTTGGAATTTTGGAGATGGTATGACGAGTAATGAATCAAGTCCGAATCATATTTACACGCAAGCGGGGAGTTATGATGTTACACTTATTACTAATAATATTTGCGGAAGCGATACCATTACAAAAGCGATTACAGTTGGTGCTGCGCCTTCGGCCTTATTTACACAAAATCGACAAAACGGCTGCGCCCCGCATTTGGTTACTTTTAATGATATAAGTACAGGAAATTATGATACGCGAATATGGCAATTCCCAGGCGGAACCCCTGCTACTAGTAGCGATCCCAATCCTACCGTGCGTTACGATGCACCAGGAAAATATGATATTATTCTTACTATTACGGGCGCTTTGGGCAGCAGTACGATCACGCAAGAGATGTATATCACTGTGTTAGAGCCGCCTACACCTGCTTTCGATTTTTCAATTGAAAATAATACGGTTACTTTTCAAAACGCTTCGCTCAATTCGACAAGTTTGCTTTGGAACTTTGGTGATGGCAATACCAGCACAGAAATGAATCCTGTGCATACTTATGCCTCCAGCGGGGTCTATACGGTTACGCTCAATGCTTCTAATGCGTATTGCGGCAAGTCTATCAGTCGAACTTTTGCGGTGGGAACTACGGATGTAAAGGATTTAACTTCAAGTGGAATCTTTATATTCCCGAATCCGGCAAGCGAATTATTATATATTCAAGTTAATATCTTTACACAAGGATTAAATTATCAGTTTTTTAGCGCCAGCGGTCAATTATTAACGAGTGGATTTATTAAGAGTGAAGCGAAAATTGATCTTTCATATTTTACTAAAGGCTTGTATTTGTTACAATTACGCAGTAAAGAAAAAACCTGGATTGCCAAAATAATCAAGCAGTAGAAATTTTTTTTAGCAAAAGCAATTTTGATTGCAACTCTGATCAATTTTTGAAGTCTATTTAATATCGACAAAAACGAATTTAATCTTGCCTGTTTGAATTATTTTATCGACATTTACGAATTAAATAAAGTTTTTGTAAAAATGAAAGGTACTTATCTCGGTGAATTTGAAGAATTAGCGCTGCTTGTCGTTGGCACTTTATTCGATGATGCTTATGGTGTAGCGGTTAAGCAAGAAATTCAAGCACAAACCGGGCGCAAGGTGACATTAAGCACAGTACACTCGGCGCTGCATCGCTTAGAGCAAAAAGGTTTCGTCAAATCAAGACTCGGCGACCCCACCAGCGAGCGCGGCGGCAAGCGCAAACGCTTATTTACATTGACATTTGCTGGCGTAAAGGCTTTGCAAAATGCGCGTGAAATGCGGAATCATTTATGGGATTCTATTCCAAAAATCGCTTTCAATTTATAATATGTCAATAAAGAATAATATAAAACCGCCTCGTTGGGGCACACGCCTGCTGGAATGGCTCTGCAAAGAGGAATTGCTCGAAGAAATCGAAGGCGATTTGTATGAAGAATTTCAGGAACGCGTGGAACGACTCGGCGAGCGACGGGCACGTTGGTTGTATAATTTACAGGCAATCACCTTTTTACGTCCGTTTGCCTTAAAACATTTTAAGATTACCCGACCACAAAATTCAATAACGATGCTTTTACATTATTTTAAAATCGCACTGCGGAGCTTTTGGCAACAAAAACTCTCCGCCACCATCAATGTACTCAGCCTTTCACTCGGCATTGGCTGCGCCATTTTGATTTTTTTATTTATACAAAATGAATGGAGTTTTGATACTTTTCATGAGAAAACCGATCAATTGTACCGAATCAATCGAATTGTGAATGATAAAAATCATCGATTTTTAGAGGGAATCAATACGCATCCGGCACCCTTTGCCCCCGCCGTTAAAGAAGAAATGCCTGAAATTCAGTACATTACTCGTGTTCAAAATGATAAGAGCTACATCAAGCGCGGGAATTTTATTTCATTAGAAAAATATTTCTTTACGGATGCAGATTTCTTTCAAATGTTTTCCTTCTCTTTTGTAAAAGGAAATGCGCAACAATCATTGGAAGACAATAGCAGTGCTGTGATTACCGAGCGCATCGCTGAAAAGTTTTTTCGCAATGAAGATCCGATGGGGCAAATGATTTCCGTTTTTAATGATGGGCAGTATCATGATTTCATTGTAAAAGGCATCGTAAAAAATCCACCTAGTAATTCCACTTTTCAATTTGATGTAGTGCTGCCATTTACCTATTTTCAAACCTATGGGTGGGGTAAAGAAATGGAGCACTATTGGAACAATAGCTTTCTATCCACTTACACTATGCTTTCTGCGGATACTGATTTGAATGTACTGCATCAAAAAATGATCAAGTTCGCCAAACGGCATCCGGTTGCACAGGATTACATAGAAAGTCATTTTCCAAAAGGCACTTATGGCACTTACCGATTCCAGCCGATTCAAGAAGTGCATTTTGATAATATCATTCCAGAACATTTACATCCTGCGAGCCAAAAGCGCTATTCTTACATTTTAGGCGGCATCGGGTTGATTGTTTTATTCATTGCTTGCATCAATTTTACCGTTCTGGCAATTGGCAGGTCATCGGGCAGAGCAAAGGAAATCGGCATTCGGAAAGTAGTTGGCGCTCGGAGAAATCAGGTCGCCAATCAATTTTTAGGTGAATCTTTTTTATTTAGTTTTTTCGGATTATGCATCGGATTATTATTGGCTTATTTCGTTTTACCGCAATTTAATAAATTGGCTGACCGGGAATTTACATTTATTACATTGCTAAATAATGAATCTATCCTGTTTTTAATCGCACTTACTTTAGTAGCGGGTTTGGTGGCAGGGTTTTATCCGGCGCTTTTTATTTCGGCGTTCCGACCGGTGGAAAGCATTAAAAATCGGCTAAAATTGGGCAGAACTAATTTATTTACTAAAACGCTCGTCGGTACGCAATTTGTGCTTTCTATTGTCCTGGTCATTGTCACATTAGTAATGGGTGATCAATTAAAATACTTGAAAACCAAAGACTTAGGATTTGACAAAGAACAACTCCTTACGATTCGCCGCAATGGCGTTGAGCGGGCAAATTTCTTCTCGGTTTATCGCAATGAATTGCAGGATGACCCGAAAATTGTAAATATGAGCAGTACGTACACGGCATTTACTTATGGCGCTTTTACTTCTGATTTTAAACATGAAGGCAAACAAATTGACTACTCCATTTTTATGGTGGGTCCTGATTTTTTGAAAACCATGGGGATGCAACTGCTCGCCGGACGCGATTTTAATGCCAATATTGCCAGCGATACGCTCGAAAATATCATTGTAAATGAGGCATTTGTGAAAGCTTTGGGCTGGAAAGATCCGATTGGAAAGAAAGTAATTGGATTGGAAAACGCCGGATATAAAGAACCGACGATTGTTGGGGTGGTAAAAGATTTCAATTTTGAATCGCTGGAACATGCAGTGAAACCGTCCTGGATGCTTTACAAAGATGCCAATCACATGAATGACATGGTGTTACGCATTCGACCAGAAAATATACAAAGTACCATTCAAAAGCTGGAGCGCATCTGGAAAAATTTAGCGCCCGATATTCCATTTACGTACAGCTTCATGGATGAGCGCATGGCGGCGCAGTACGAAACGGAGGAACGCTGGAATAATATTATAAAATTTGCGGGTATTCTGGCGATTTTTATTGCCTTCTTTGGCATGTTTGGACTGGTAGCGCTGAGCGTAGCCGGTCGTGCAAAAGAAATGAGTATTCGTAAGGTGTTTGGCGCAAGCATGCAAGATATTGCTTATGCGATTTCGAGTCAATTTGCCAAATTAATTTTAATTGCCTTGGTCATTGCCAGTCCGATTGCCTGGTATCTATCAAATAAATGGTTGCAAGGATTTGCGTATCATGTAAATGTAAAACCATTGTTATTCATCTTAGCATTCGGCTTGATTGCTATTGTATTTATATTTACATTGCTATATCATGTTTTACGCACTGCGAAAGCTAATCCTGCCGATACGCTTCGATTGGAGTAGCTCAAATAGTAAGGGTTAGGAGGCTTTCAAAGAGTTTCCTAACCTTTTAAATATTCTTGATTCTTATAAGTAATATCATAGATTTGCTTTATAAAAGTGGAATGCCTAACTTGCCTTCTTACCAGCAGCATTGGAATGCCATTATGAAAAATTTTACACCTTTTATTATCAATGAAGAAATAATATTACATATTCCTGATGCCTGGAAAGCAACGGACGGCGAATTCGGAGAATATGCTTTTAAGAATGAAGACGAGCGCATTCATCTGACGGCGTCTTTTATAAAAATGCCTAAATCTCAACAGATTGGAGTGAAAGAAATGTTGGAAGAAGCGACTGCCAACTTAAAGAGTTGGGCTGATTTTTTCTCCCCGATCACGCAGCACGATCACTATGCCACTCGATATATCATGATGCAAGATCAAATTACCTTGATTGCCATTATTGGTAAAACGAATTATAAAGAACAAATATTAGCAAATCTTTTTTTTCGCACCGATGGCCAGGCAGTTTTTGATGAAAATCGGGAATTAATGGAGCAAATAATCACCGCGCTTGAAATAAAATCGTGATTTTTGGGCTTTTATTTGTTGAAATTTGAGATATGAATTTATCCAAACTACTTCACGCCTATTGCGAAGCCCATACCACGCCGCCGAGCGATATATTGTACGAATTGGAACGCGAAACGCACCTGAAAACACTGGCGCCACAGATGCTATCGGGGCATTTGCAAGGGCAATTTTTGGCTTTGCTGAGCAAATTGATGCGACCAAAAGCGATTCTGGAAATCGGCACTTTCACTTGCTACGCCGCGATTTGTCTGGCGCAGGGCTTAGCAGGAAATGGGATTTTGCATACGAT
>JANRME010000155.1:0-35623 GCA_033761835.1 Saprospiraceae bacterium | reverse complement strand
CAGGCATTGAGGTAACTACCAGTGACGGAGCGCAGCCAAAAAGCATATACATTTTCGCCAAGACGAGCGGAAGCAGGATCCAATGGCGTACCCACATTTTTATGGTGTCCACGATTGTGTTCAATAAAAAAGTGCATATATAAAGCAGGGAGTAAGAGGATTTTACCTAAGGTTTGTTCGATTTTATTGCTGCGATGCCCAAGCTCGTGCCCAACGTTGATGCCAGATGTACCCACTACCAAGCCGACATTGCAGATCATACCAATGATTTCAAAGGTGCTAAGCCCACCTTGCGACAAACGATAAAAGAAAAAAGCAATCAGCCCATACAAAATCGGGATATTGAGATACAGCAACATATCAAAAAATCGAGCCAGGCTTCGTTTAGCTTCTTGATCCTGGGGAATGTTCTTGTCAGATTTCGGTAAAAATTGTTCCAAGATAGGAATGATGACGAATCCAACGTATATACTGCCAAACGATCCCATACCGCCGTAGTAAACGCCCAGATAGCCCGCCAATGGGGCGATGTAAGCGATCAAATATTTTAAATCTTTCATAAGAGATAGTAGACTTTAGACAATCGATATCACGTTTTTTATAAGCCTTGCCCTTCGAGTTGAAAAGCATTTTTCTTGTTTTCTCGCCATAATCTACGAGATTTGCGAAAATTATTAAAAACAGCTGATTAGACACTTGACATAAACACCCTCAAAAATCTAAGGTCTAATGACTAAACTGAAAGGAACAAAAGCTGTTTCAAGTTAGAACAAAAACCGGAATTCAGCAAATTTTCGCTATCAATGGACAAACATTTTCATACGCTACAAGTTCGGGAAGTACGACCGGAGATACACGATACGGTATCCTTGATTTTTGACGTGCCGGAAAACCTGAAAGAGACCTATCGCTACAAACAAGGGCAATATTTGACTTTAAAATTTAATATCAAAGGCGAAGAAGTGCGCCGTTCTTATTCGATGTGTAGTAGCCCTTTGGAAGATTACCTCGCTGTGTCTGTCAAGCGCCTCAAAGGTGGCTTGGTGTCGAATTATATCAACGATCATGTGAAAGCCGGTCAAAGTATCGAAGTGATGCCCCCGGATGGTCGCTTTTTCACAGAACTGCATCCTGGGGCGCAAAAAACGTATTATTTATTTGGTGCAGGTAGCGGCATTACACCTTTGTTTTCGATTATTAAAACCATTTTGGAAGAAGAGCCGCAAAGTGTTGTTAATTTATTATATGGCAATCGCAATGAAGATTCTATCATTTTCAAAGAGCAATTAGATCGCTTGGAACAACGCTATGCCGGACAGTTTCACACGGAACACATCCTTAGCCAACCGCATCGGGAAAAATCAGCAGGGCTGAAAGGCTTGTTTTCAAAGGGGACTACTAGTTGGCAAGGCAAAGTAGGGAGGATTGATAAAACTCAAGTTATTAATTTTTTGGAAGCAAATACTTTGCGAACAAAAGAAGCCGATTACTTTATCTGCGGCCCGGGCGCTATGATCGACATGGTGGAACAAACCTTACGAAACAAAGGCATTGACAAAAAACATATCCACACCGAGCGTTTTATCACTGCCCCCATTGCCGAAGCCGATCGAATAAAGGGTGTGAGCGGGGCACACGTGAAAGTCATTTTGAATGGCCAAACTATTGAAATTACAGTGCCATCTAATAAGCCTATCCTCAATACTTTGATTGATAACAAATATGATCCGCCGTATTCTTGCACTTCGGGCGCCTGCTCTACTTGCATGGCGAAAGTGACCAAAGGCAGCGTAAAAATGGACATTTGCTACGCTCTGGATGAGGAAGAAGTGGCTCAGGGCTACGTGCTTACCTGCCAATCGCACCCTACTACCGATGAAGTAGAACTAACTTACGATTTGTAAAGAAGTAATTATTTTGCTCTATTTAGGAGAAAAAACCTGTATCTTCATTTTTAAATTACTAATCATTTTAAACGAGAACCATGCAGTTTGTTTCCGAGGAAATTTTGGATAAAATCGTGGAAAGATTCGATGATTCTGAATCCGCTTATGAAAAGGCGGTCGAGCAATTTGAACTATCGCAGCCTATTTTATTGAGTTATCTGTTTTCTGAGGATTTTGAAGTGTTTACTTCCGATGAGAAAGAGTTTATGCTTTTATTGGCAACCATTATTTTTTCTGCCAATCAAGAGGTAAATGGAACTCGACCTCAAATAGATGAGAAAGCCATCGCGGATGCCGAGGAAGCCAATTGGGCAAAACTGGAAGGGGCTAATGTCAGCCGTTTTCATGAACGATTAGATATATTTTTCAAGGATTATGAGCAAGAAGACCTGCTCGCTTTTGTAGAAGATGCTCTTGCCGATGATGATGAAGACCCCATTGTGACCAAAGAAGCTCGCGAAGCAATGTTTGTCACGCTAAAAACTGTCATTGATTGCTTAACAAAAGAATAGGTTTCGGCCTACAATTGCTTAACTCAAAACCCCTGCATTCATCAATTCCTCTATTTCTTCTGCTTCGACTGGAATGTGGTGGGTCAAATCTATTGGCTCCTGGTCGGTGACGAGGATATTATTTTCAATACGGATACCAATTTTTTCTTTCGGAATGTAAATACCTGGTTCACAAGTCAACACCATGCCCGCTTGCAAAGGATCATAACGATTGGAAAGGTCGTGTACATTCAAGCCAATATGGTGCGAAGTACCATGCATAAAATAACGCCTGTATGCCGGATAGTCAGGATTTTGATTCTTGATGTCATTTTTATCAAGCAATTTCAAGTCGAGTAATTCGCTTTCCATCATTTTGCCTACTTCTTTGTGGTACTCTTCCAACGTAATGCCTGGCACCAGTATGGTTTTAGCGTTTTTTAAAACTTTAAGCACGGACTGATAAACCTCCCATTGACGTACTGTAAACTGCCCATTCACGGGGATCGTGCGAGTCATATCAGAGGCGTAATTGGCGTATTCGGCGCCAAAATCAAGCAGCAACAAATCACCTTCCTTGCAAATCTGGTTATTCGTAGCATAATGCAAAACGCAAGTATTTTCACCAGCAGCAACGATTGGCTCAAAAGCGTGACCGTTGGCGCGATTGCGCAGCAATTCATGCGTAATTTCGGCCTCAATTTCGTATTCTGCGACGCCTGGTTTTACAAATTCCAGCACCCGCTGAAAGGCTTTTCCACTGATATTGACAGCTTCTTGAATTAATTCAATTTCCAGCGACGATTTTAACATCGCCAGTTTTTTCAGAATTGGTTGGGCACGGTGGTACTTATGTAAAGGATAACGCTCCATTAATTGCTTCGCAAAACGAACATCCCGCGAGGGAACAGTTGAAATAAAGCGATCATTCTCGTTGGTATTGATATAAATACGCTTGGCTAAAAGAATTAATTCGTGTAGAATATGCTCCATTTCATCCAAGTAAAAAATCTTTTGGATACCAGAAATAGCGCTTGCCTTTTCTTTATTATACAAATGCCCATCAAACAAGGCAGTGTAATCATTGCCACGTTTTATAAAGACCAATTCATGGAAGCCTTCCTTGATGCAATCAGGAAATAGTACCAGTATAGCCTCCTCTTGATCCAAGCCACAGAGATAAAACAAATCCGAGTTTTGTCGGAAAGGATAAAATGTGTCGCCATTGCGCGGCATTCGGTCGTTTGAATTGAAAATAGCAATCGAATCGGGAAGCATCTTGCGGGCGAAGCGAGTGCGATTCAATTTAAATAGGTCTGGGTTGATCGGATGATACCTCATGGTCGTCTTTGTGGTTTTGGAACGCTGTAAAGTTGCAAATTTTGTGCAAAGCCCAAAAGCAAGGCCGACAATCTTAACAATAATTTGGATTTAATCTTAGTTGGGAGATAGTTTTACAAAACTATTACCTTTGTGAGAACCGAAGAAAATTTTGTATGAATGCCGAAAAACAATACCTCCAACTTCAACAAGATTTGAAATTTTTTTTGCCTATGATGCAAAAGGCAGCAGATACTGTACTCGATCAGGATATATCGAAATATCCAATTTTTGTAGTGCATCGGCAGGAATTGGAATTGGGAATACCCTTGGTTGCGCATGGCGCTCAAGAACCCAAATGGTCTATCAACATTACAACTTTGGAAGAATTAGCCACGAAAAGATTGGTGCAAATGGACAAAGTGGATGGCTTTCGACAAGTTTTTAAAGACCCGCAAGAATTCCTTTGCTTGTTTGCCTGGAATGAATCGGACGCAAGCTTTGTTTTTATGCCTCGCGAAGCTTAAAAAATAAATCGCTCACCTTTTGGTATATTTGCCATGACAAGAAAATATGCGGTATGAAAATCTTGATTTGTGATGCAGAGCCGGTGCTCTTGGCGGCTATTGAGTTTCGACTCCGAAAATACGGGTTAGAAATTTTTCAAACCAAGCATAAGGATGCACCCAAAGCTATTGTAACACAAAAGCCTGATCTTCTGATCATTGATACGGAAGGTAATGCGACTGCAAGTTTGAAATTATTGCAAGAAATAAAAACCAATGAAAATAATGTTTTTCCAATCATTATTGCTTCGCCGATTGAGGATGAAGAAGAACTGTGGCAAGCGTTGCGAGTTGGCGCCGACGATTTTATTACAAAACCATTTAAACCCATTGAATTGGTACTGCGGGTTCGTCGCTTATTGAATGCTTTAGGAACAGAAGAAAATTAAAGATACCCAAACCTGCACAAAACACTATAAAATTTTAAGATCAAATCGCAATTACTTATGAAAGGAATCATCTTAGCGGGAGGTTTGGGTACACGCCTGTACCCGCTTACACTCGCGGTCAGCAAACAACTCATGCCCGTGTACGACAAACCGATGATTTATTATCCTTTATCCACGCTAATGTCGGCGGGCATTCGGGATATTTTGATTATTTCTACGCCATACGATTTGCCAAATTTCCAAAAAGTGCTGGGTAATGGCGCGGACTTGGGCTGCAATTTTTCTTATATTCCACAATTCGAGCCAAATGGATTGGCACAAGCATTCGTGCTGGGCGAAAATTTTATAGGCAATGACCCGGCAGCTTTGATTTTGGGGGACAATATTTTCTATGGTGCAGGGTTGCGGGAATTGTTGCAATCCAGCATCAATCCTAAGGGCGGCGTGATTTTCGCTTACCAAGTAGCCGACCCGGAGCGTTATGGGGTCGTGGAATTTGATCGGGATTTAAATGCGATTTCTATCGAAGAAAAACCAACTCACCCGAAGTCTAATTTCGCTGTTCCTGGTTTGTATTTTTATGATAATCAGGTGGTTGAAATTGCTAAAAACTTAAAACCCAGCGCAAGAGGCGAATACGAAATCACCGATGTGAACAAGATTTATTTATCCATGGGTAAGCTCAAGGTTGGTGTCTTAGGCCGCGGCGTAGCTTGGCTGGATACTGGTACCCACAAGTCGTTGATGCAAGCAGGACAGTTCATCGAGGTAATCGAGGATCGGCAGGGCTTAAAAATTGGCTGTATCGAGGAAGTAGCTTACGAAATGGGCTTTATTGATAAATCGCAATTGGAAAAACTGGGTCATAAATACCTCAAAAGTGGTTATGGCGAATATTTGCTCAATATTTTGAAGCAAGAGAAGGTTTTTTTGGGCAATTAGTGTCGCTGGCACGAACTATTCTTTTAAAATGCTTGTTTTGCTTTGGTTTTAATCTTCTAATTTTATGCTAATTTTTTATCAGATGATTGCACATCTTCTTATTCAGCATTTTTTTATGTAGCGTTGTTTAACAGCGTTATACCTCCATTTTTTATCGTTTTCATTTCAAAATCAAAAATAAAGATATGTTAGATAAATTAGATGCGATACAAGATCGGTTTATTCGTTTGGAAGAACAAATGGCAGATCCGAATGTGCTAGCAGACATGGAACGCTATCGCAAAGTGAGCCGAGAATATAAAGAATTGAAAGAAATCGTGACAGTAGCGAATGAGTATCGCCTGGTAATGAGCAATTTAGCTTCTGCCAAGCAAATGCTTAAGGACCCCGATGCAGAAATGCGGGAAATGGCAGAATTGGAAGTTGAAGAATTAGAACCTCGAAAGGCACAACTGGAAGAACAACTCAAGGCTTTATTGATGCCCAAAGACCCAGAGGATGCGAAAGATGTGATTGTGGAAATCCGCTCTGGCACGGGCGGTGACGAAGCCAGCCTTTTCGCAGGTGATTTGTATCGAATGTACTCGCGTTTTTTTGATGAACAGGGCTGGGAAGTAGAGGTTCTGGAAGTAAATGAAGGTACAGTTGGTGGTTATAGCAAATTGGTTTTGGAAATCAGAGGCGAAAACGTTTACGGTAAGCTCAAGTTTGAATCGGGGGCACATCGGGTACAGCGAGTACCCAAAACCGAATCGCAGGGTCGCGTGCATACTTCCGCTGCAACCGTGGCAGTGATGCCAAAATTGGAAATGGAAGACGTTAATATCAATCGCGCTGATTTAAAAATCGATACCTTCCGGGCGAGTGGCGCGGGTGGTCAGCATATTAACAAAACCGAATCAGCGATTCGCATCACGCACATTCCCACAGGAATTGTTTCTGAAAGCCAGGATGGGCGTTCACAACATCAGAATAAAGAAATTGCTTTACAAAAATTGTATCAGCGAATTTATGAAGCCCAGCAGCAGCAGCATATATCTGAAATTGCTGCAAAGCGTAAGTCGCTGGTAGGCAGCGGCGACCGTTCTGAGAAAATTCGTACTTATAACTACCCGCAAAACCGAGTTACCGATCACCGTTTGGAGGGTGATGCCAAGAATTACAATTTAGATACTATTATGGAAGGAAATTTGGATGAATTGTTAGAAGCATTGCAAATAGCAGAAAATGCAGAAAAATTACAGGCAAGAGAAGAAGAAATGGCATGATTAAAAGAATAGGAATGTTGGAAAGCGCTTCAATCAAGAGCAGAGCACTTGCTTTCCAACATCCTCGCAGAACTTAGGCTGTAGCTTTCAATCCTGATTTTTGTTGTGCCAATTCTTTGTATTTTAGCAATTCCGATTCAGGCACTGCTTTCGAAGCGTCATCAATGTTCATCGCCTGATCGAAGGCTTGTAATGCCTCTTGGTGCTTGCCGGTAGCTGAAAGCGCTTTCCCGTAATTGAACCAAGCTTTCTGACGCCATTTATAATTAGAATCCTCACTGCCAAACGCTTTTGCGGTACATAATTTCAATTCTGTAACAGCAGCAGCAAAATCTTCCAATTGCAACAAGCATTCACCTTTGATGCGGCGAGCTTTCCAATAAATCGGTTGCAACGGGATCGAGCGTTTGATTGTATTCTCCAAATCAGCAATAGCGCCTTTCAGATCATCCTGTGTCATTTTTACAATCGCTCTACCAAAATATGGCTCTGGGTTGTTGGGATTGAGGTCAATACTTTTAGTAAAATCGTACACCGCATCTTTGTGGTTTTTCAACAAAAAGTTGACATAACCGCGACGCTCATAAGCAAGCGCATGGCGCTCATATTTTTCAATAGCCGAGCTGAGGGCTTCGCGGGCCTCATTTTCTTTACCTTCTTCCACCAATTCTCTGCCTTTCAGGAAAGCTTGCACAGCGGCCTTGTCACTGTTAGGCTCAACGATAAAATGCTTCAAAACCTTGCCGTTATCGGTCATCCAAGCTTGAAGATCACCGGCAATGGCAAATTGTGAGATATACTCTAACAGATCAACCGTGTTTTGAAGGCCCTTTTCAGTTCCTTGGGTAATCAGACGAGGAATATTGATCGAAGAGGAATCTTGGTCGAAGATAGCTTCATTCTTAACAATCAACTCCGCAGCTCGATAGAAATTTTCCATCCGCTGCTGGTACATTTTGACGACCTTCTCGAAGGTCTTGGCATTGCCGAACTCCAATCGTCCGGAGATAATGATTTTCTGTAACATTGTGCTGCTGCTTTTGATATAACCTTTAAAATATTTTCTTTCTTATTGTTAAAAAACCGCTTATTCGCATCCTTGATTAATACCTTATTTTGTAAGATGCGATCCTTATTGACGTACATTACGCAATTGTGATGTCGAAGCTTCGAGTAACTTGTTTTTTTGAATGGTTGCTTTCCGTTAGTCGCGACTACCTAATGTACATAGTACTTAGGGTAGTGACAAAATCAAAACTGAGCAGTATTGGGTATGAACACGGCTAAAAGCCAAAAGTTAGTGATGTATAGTGTTTCCGGTGATTGTTTCGTGTTGCTCAAAATAATATTTGGTCTAAGCTGATAGCTTCGCTTGAAAGCGACCGGACTTCAAAGTTGCGAGCTTTTTTCTTAATATGCAAGCGCATAACAAAAAAAATGACATATATTTATTCACATAAAGTATTGAGAAGGTGTTAATTATACCGTACTAAATGTTGATAAATTTTAAGATCAGGGTAGGTAACCTAATTTTAAAGCAATTTTATTGTTAGTAACAGTAATTTCTTATAAGATTTTCTTAAATGTAAGAAATATTATTTTATGCCCAAACCTTACATCCTTCGGTGCAATTGGTACAAATGTCAATATGTTTTCGACCCTGTAGAAGCTGCTTACGAAAACTCCGATAAAATCCTCCCTGCCAAATTTCCTGAAATGTATGCTGTTTCAAATTGCCAAGCCGATGGAGCGCATCTTTGTCGAAGCAGCATGGCACAACAATCCCATCCCAGGTAATCACGCAAGAATGCCAGAGCTTCCAGCAATGATTGAGTAATTTGTTTTTGATCCGATAGCTGCCATCCGGCTGTTGCGCGTAGCGAGCATAGCGAGCAACGGTAGGAATCAGCGGATTACCTCGTTCGTAATCATATACTTGCGCGGTTTTTAATTTCACTTCATCAATGCCAATTTCCTGAGCCAAGCGATAAATTTCAGGTATTTGATGCTCATTAGGTCGCACCACCAAAAATTGAAAAACGAGATGCGGTGTAGTTGATTTTAATGCTTTTTTCCATTTCACTACATTGCTAGCTCCTCGTAGCACGACTTCAAGTTTGCCTTCCTTCCGATAGCTTTCATAGGTTTCTTGAGTCGTTCCATCTACAGAAATAATGAGTCGATCCAGGCCCGATTCGACCGTTTTACGTGCATTCTGTTCGTTCAAAAAATGCCCATTTGTAGAAGTGATGGTATAAACGCGCTTTTGATGGGCGTATCGCACCATATCAAGGAATTGGGGATTGATATAAGGCTCGCCTTGAAAATAAAAAATCAGACATTGCAAATCTTTGTGCAAGTGATCAATCGTTTGCTTAAAAAAATCTTCTTTCAAATTGCCAGTCGGACGCGTAAAAGCGCGCAATCCACTTGGGCATTCCGGGCAGCGGAGGTTGCAAGCAGTGGTTGGTTCAAAAGAAATTGTAATCGGTACACCCCATTGGATTGGGCGTTGTAGCCATTTCGATATATAGTAAGAGGCTGTAACTTTCATTGCGTTCCAAAGGCGACGAAACGTCAGCTTGGATACGAAGTTAAGCCCGTCTTTTAAGTAAAATGGCATTTTTAATGTGTAAAATGGCGTCTAATTCTTCTTGACGTTTTTTTCTCGATATTCAAATTCTACGGGCGCACTCATTTCTACCACAATAACTTCCGTTCGGCGGTTGCGCTGATGTTCTTCTTCTGCACACTCAACCCCGTCTTTACAGTGATTGCGTAATTGCGATTCTCCATAACCAAAGGCTCGGATTCGATTAGAAGCGATGCCTTTGTTCTGCAAAAAATTCTTAGCCGACTCCGCTCTACGAAGTGAAAGTGTAAGGTTGTAAGCATTATCCCCTCGGCTATCGGTGTGCGCAATCAACTCGATTTCCATGCTTGGATGCGCTTTCATCAACTGTGCTAGGGCTTCCAAATCTTGGTTATCTTCTGCACGGATAGACGATTTATCGAAATCGTAATAAATATTTTCCAAAATAATGACCGATCCTTTGTGCAATGGTTCTTCAAAATTTTCTACCGAAGTTGGAGTCATTACCATTTCGATCTCAGCGGTACGGCTACCTCGTATTTTCGTGGTAGAAATCTCGCTCCATTCTTTGGCGTAGCCTTTCTTTTCGCTGGTTATAGTATAATCGCATCCAATTTCTAAACAAGATTCAAATCGTCCTTCTGCATCGGTACTCAGTACTTCTTCTTTTCCGGTACAGGCATTAACGATACGAACCAATACACCAACAAGCAAGTGCTTACCATTATTGCTTCTTGCGATACCGGACAAGCCTAAACAATTAAGAGGTTGCAAAGCAACTTCTATTGGTCGCGGAATTTCGCCACTAACCATACTATATTTTACTTCTTGTGTAGTGTATCCTTCCTTGGAAATCAACACAATATATTCTTTGTTTTCTTCTACAGGCAGCAGCGCTTCCCCCGATTTATTGCTTATTTGATCCGGTTCATCTAGCTCTGCTTCGCTTTTTCGTTTCATTTTAAAAACCAGACCAGAGGGATCATCAGCAGAAGGAGCCAATTCGGTTTTATATAAATTTTCATTTGCAACCAACCTGTTTTTTGATTGCTCAAATATCCGTATTGATGCGCCAGCCACCGGGCGACTATTGCTGGCATCAAAAATGATAACCCTTGCATTCACTTTGGGTTTAATATTAAGCCCTTCCAAGCCGCCATTTGCATCAAATAGATAAATATCATCTTTGCCCATGCCGCCTTCCCGATTGGAGGAGAAATATCCTCCCGTGCCGTCTGGATTGATTATTATGCCAAAATCATCTGCTGGCGTATTAAATGGTTTTCCAAGGTTGACCACCTTGCCCCAGGTACGGGTACTCAAATCAAGCATAAATAGGTCAAGCCCGCCGTAACCAGAATGCCCATCCGATGCGAAAAATAATACGCCGCTTTCGTGGAAAAACGGAAATGCTTCATCTTTTTCAGAATTGACTTCCGGCCCCAGATTCACTGGCTTTGACCAAGTGTCGCCTTGTTTTTCCGACATATAAATATCCCTTCCACCATAGCCGCCAGGCATCGTGGAGGAGAAAAACAGCTTCATGCCATCAGGTGAAAGCGAGGGGTGCATACAAGAATAAGTATCGCCATTAAAAGGCAGTTCCCGAATATTTTCCCAATCGTATGGCCCCGTTTGAGCTTCGTAAATCTTCAACCAAACCTTACCCTTTTGGTCTGCTTTGGTAATCCCAGAAGCGCTTTGGTTGCTGCGGGTAAAATAAATACGATCCCCTTTTCGATTGAAAGCGAGCGGTCCTTCGTGAAACGGAGAATTGATGGACAACGAAAAACCCTCCGGTTTTTGAGGCATCCCATTTGGATCGAGATCTGAGTAATAAATATCAAAAAAAGTTTCCCCGAGTTTTTCGTCAATCGGACCAAATTTCTGGCGAGATGACACAAAAACGATTCCATTTTTATAGTACATCGGGGAAAACTCTACGTGTGGCGTGTTAATTCCTGTCGTATTAAACAGCGTTACATTGTAATGCATCAATACGCGGGTGTTGTCGTTTTTGTTTGAACGCGACTGCGCGTTAAGCAACCCCACAACCAATGTGAAGATGGTTGCTATCAAATGAGCTTTCTTCATAGGGCTAAATGTTAATAAAGTACCCAAGCCTAAGACTTACATTCAGACTCGTAGGAAGTACTTTAAAATCAGGCAATTCGTATCAAAAAAATTCTTTTTAAAAAAACCTTGGGTCGCGGCTCTTGCCGGGCTCATCAAATTTTTCTCCTCTGGACTTGCCGGCAAAAAAGTATCGGATAACCCCTTCTACGCTTCCACTATTGTAATCTTTTAACTCCGAAAGAGTCGCGTCGTAAGATACACCAAACATTATATTTTCGGAAATTTCAGCCGCCAATAACAAGGAAACGGACTCTCCAATATTGTTATTTTTGTTCCCCCCAATTCGATAGGAAATTCCCGTAGTAAATCGCTCAGAAAAAATCAGATTCAGATTCACATCTGCATCGAAAGGTGCGCCGGTTACATATTTCACCAATATTTGTGGCTGCAATTGCACCTTTTCGCCAAGACCAATTTTTACCCCTCCCATTGCATAAAAGTGCGGCACTTCTCTGGAAAGCACGTCTTTAGAATCCGCCAGGTCTATATTACTCTCTAATATTCTTGGTACAGAGACTCCGAAAAAAAGATCATTCCCTTTGTAAAAATAAATCCCTGCGCCGAAATTTGGAATATAACGACTCTGATAATCGGCAGGAATCGCGCCATCCGTATCCGTCGCTTGTGTGCCCTGCAATTCGCTGAAATTTACCCGCAGTAATCTTACAGAAGCCTGCAAACCCAAACTCAGATAGCCTCTGGCAAATGGCAAATGGTAAGCATAAGCAGCATCCGCAGTATAGTTTTCCGTTACGCCTATGGTTTGTCTCGATACGCTTGCGCCTATGCCTACGCGATTGTTCACCGCTGGCATATTAAAAGTGAGCAGTTGGGTTTGGGGCGCTCCATCAATACCGATCCACTGATTCCGTACCAAAGCCGAAATACTCGGCGCTCCTTCACTACCCGCATAAGCAGGATTGAATCCCAATTTATAGTGCATAAATTGGGTGTATTGCTCATCTTGTTGGCTAAATGCCAAAGTAAAACCACCAATGAATATAGCGAATGTATATATTTTTTTCATAAATGTTGTTATTAATCGGTGATGGAAAGGGAAGGCATTTAATAAAAAAAACCTCCCGATTATTATTTATCGTTGAATCATAACAAAACCAGTCTTCGCTTCGCTACCGTCGCCAAAGTCAACTTTGTAGAAATAAGTACCTGAAGGCAAATCTTCCCCGTTAAAGGTACCATCCCAGTTGTTTTTGTAGGGAATCGGTGAACGAAATACCTCATCGCCCCAGCGATTATAAAGTGATACCTGATTGTTGGGATAAGCCCTGTCTTCTAGTAGACATGGAATTACAAATGTATCGTTGATGCCATCGCCGTTGGGCGTAATAACAGAAGGAATATCGCATTGCGCATTGTCTCCGACGGAGAAAGTAACAGTTGCTATGGAACAAGCACAACCTTCACTGCAAATTTCATAAGTCATCTGATCGCTTCCAACATAATTGATTCCTGGTGTATAACTAAATCCGCCATTCCCAAGCACTCCGATTGTCCCTTGGGTTGGCATCGTCAAAATAATCGTGCTTGTACCATCCGGAATCTGGTCATTTGCTAATACATTAAATTCCTTTTTCACACCAAATGGCACAATAACTTGGTCATTTTGTGCAAGTGGGTTCATTTTATACATAATAATGACCGAATCTCGAGAGAATTCGCCACAAAGCCCATCATCAATCGTCCAGAAAAGTAAGTTTTCACCCAAAGCAAGATTAGAAACCGTCGCTTTGGAGTCGGTCGTATTAGAAAAAGTTATTTTCTCATCATTTGAAGACCAGCGCCCAATGCTGCCGTCCGCAGGGGATAAGGCATTCAATCGAATAGTTTGATTATCGTTGCAAGCGATAGCGTCGTCGCCAGCGTTGGGTTCGGTATCGGACGTTACAACATTCACGTCGTCATCGAATCCGCCACAGCCATTCACAATCGTCCAGGTAAATTCATACAAATTCCCTGATTCCAAGCCCGTAATAAGCGTATTGGGGTCTTGCGGATTTACAATCATTACCCCCAATATTTGTTGGGCCTCGGGTTGTGTCCAACGCCCTTCGCGGCTGCTGGGCAATAACGCATTTAGAATAACCTGATCGGTAGCGCAAACAACCGTATCATTCCCTGCGAAAGGCACTTCTACAGGTGTGAGGTCAAATTGAACAGTATCCCGATCATAATTAGCGCAAGCACCATTAGAAAGTGTCCATTGGAACAGGTAGGTAGAATCTCCTTGTAAACCTCTAATGATCGAAGAAGCGCTTGCTGGATTAGCAATTCTTAAATTTGTTGTATCGCCCCTTACCAAGCTCCAAAGCCCGCCGCCAATAGCCGGTATGCGGCCTTCAAAGCGGATTGTATCTGCTACGCACACGGTTTTATCTTCTCCTGCGAAGGCTTGTTCATTCGGGATGGTGTTCATTACAACAGTAGTAGGTGCAGAGAGTGCTGATTCGCAAGCATTTACAATAGCCGATGCGGTAAAAAGGTAGTTATTATTCGTATAGTCTTCAAAATTAAGTAAATCAAAATTTAAGCTTTGTGAAGTGCTGATTACTTCCCCTTGTTGATTGTACCAAATATACGTGGCGTTGGGTATGGCAGAGCCTGGCAATACCGAAAGCCTTAAAACGGCATTTTCATTGCTAATGCAAATCGGCCCGCTATTGGTAATACTTGGTGTAGAAGGCCTTGGATTTACAATTACTTGCACAGAATCAAGATTGGAAACACAACCATTCACAGTTGCGGATACCCTGTAAAAACCGGAATTCAATGCAGGATTAGCTGAAGGTATCACCGGATTCGATACAGAGGAAGAAAATCCACCCGGCCCCTGCCAAGCATAGGTTGCCCCGGCCATAAAGGTCGCACTTAATTCAATTCTATTCCCGTTACAAACAGGGCTGTTGCTGTTAGCAAAAATTCGCGGCGCAGGGCTAATATTTAAGCCAATAGCTCCTGATTCTTTAGAACTACATCCATCTACAATGACGGTTACAGCGTATTCGCCGTTATCCGAGATCGTAGGGCTACTAAGCGTTAGCACCGGCGTTGACGTGGTGATTACACCTTTGGGCGTTTCCCAACTATAAACTACGTTGTTGCCATTGTAAGCAGTAGCAACCAAAGCAATCGTTTTCCCTTCACAAAATGGGGCTTGTGTACTTGGGCTAATAGTTGGCGCAGCAGGCGTTGCAGGAGGCAGTGCCACATCTACAATTGTTGTTTGTGGTTGCGATGCGCAGCCTTCGGCATTGGTGACTACGAGTTGGTAGTTTCCATTATTCACATCGGTGGCATTTGGAATAATAGCGATACTGTCGGAAGAAGAAAAGTTTGGCCCCGTCCAATTGTAACGATAAGAACCATCATTTAATGGCAATACCGTAGCAATCAGGCGTATATCAGTCGGGCCGGTCAGACATTCCTTTCCATCATTGCTAATCGCGGTGATCCGAACACCACGTTGCACATCCACCGGTACAGAAGCATTTTTGGAACATCCTTCCAAGGTCGTAATTGTCAATTGATAGGTTCCTTCATTAGCCGAAGTCACATTTTGAATAAGCGGATTTTGCGTAGCCGCCATATAATTATTAGGGCCTACCCAACGATAGGTGGCATTCGTCAAAGATGGAGATGCAAAAAGCTGCAAAGTATTGCCTTCGCATACCTGTGCCGGATTAGCAGAGGCTACTGCCGCGGGTACGGTATTGACTACTACATTTAAGGGTTGGGAAAGATTAGAATTGCAACCTGACTGAGTCACAAACAAGCGCCACTGCCCTTCTTGCGATTCTGTAATATTATTAATGGTAAAGGAATTAGTAGTCGTCATAAATTCCTGCAAAGTCGGCGCTACCCAATGATAAACAGACGCTCCAGTAGTCGTAGTACTCAACGTTACATTAGCACCTTCGCAAACGGGTGCATTGCTTGTCAGTTGCGGTGTAACGGGTTTTGGGCGCACATTTACTACTGTAAAAGCAGGCTGAGATGGGCATCCATTTCGCAATACAATCAATTGATAAACGCCAGCATTGGCTGGAACAGCAGAGGTAATAACTGGTGGTGATTGATTGGTAGAGCTATAATTATTGGGCCCCGACCACTGGTATGTAATTCCTTGACCGGATACCAAGGTACCCAAGGTAATAGATTCGCCTTCACAAACGCTGATTTCAGCGTCATTTGTAACAGCAGTTGGTATGCTGTTTGTAGTCACTTGGGCTGATGCAGATGCAGCAGACAAGCAGCCATCGGCTTCAATGGTCAAATAATAGCTGTTAGTCGTCGGCGAATGCGGCTGAGGAATGGTAAAAGAAGGAACACTGGTCGTTCCAATCAACACCCCGCTTGGCGCAGTACCGCGATACCAGCGATAAATCACATTTGTACCACTTGGCACAACTGATGAGTTGAGAATAATATCTTCGTTGACGCAGACATTTCGATTGGTTAATAGGGCAGGCGTCAATGGCAAATTTTCAATAGCAACTTGTACCGTTCCTATTGATTTACAACCTGTTAAACCTGTAACTTCTACTGCATAAGTACCAGCATTTGCAGCGGTCACCCTGGGGATTTTCGGGTTTTGTAATGTGGACAAAAAACCATTAGGGCCCGTCCAACGATAAGTGTAAATAATGCCTCCAGTAGCAGCCGGTGGATTGGCAAATAAAAACAAAGTGTCTCCACCACAGATACCACTGTTAGCTGTTGGTTGTGGCTCTTCTGATTCAATCCTGATCAAAGCTTGACAACTCGCGGTATTACCGGCAAAGTCCATCACGGTTAAAGTAACGGTTGCATTGGTTGCAGCTTGGGTACAATTGAAGGTATTAGGGGTGAGAAACATCGTATCAAGCCCGCAATTATCCGTACTTCCAGCATCAATGACCATGGCCGGTACGGTTTCAATCTCCAAACCTGAAGGATTAATAAAGATAGTAGTCGGCTGGCACTTTGCTATCGGCAATTCATTATCCTCTACCGTAATAAAAAACGAACAGGTGTCAGCGTTACCACTTTCATCTTGGATGATATAAAAAACCTCGGTTTCTCCGACATTGAAATCAATGGTGGGTGTTACAATCGGGGGCGTCATTTGCGTAAGCGGAATTTCGGTAGCACCTTCTGTAAAGAATGCCGGAGTTAACTGATTGTAATTCAGTGTGGCTAAAACAAAGCTCACGCTATCTATATCCCCATTAAACGATACGACTGCCGGATTGCAGGGATTGATGCCATCGCCCGCTACGCCTGGCGGAACCGTTATATTATTTGGTTGCAAAATGATTTGAACGACTCCATCGGAAGCCCAATTGTTAAAGGTAGCCTTCGGAATTGTGAAAATAAGCTGCCCTGGGGCATTGCAAGTAGCCACGCCAATACTTGTCGTACCAATTGTGCTGCCATCGTCGCCAAGGATAGTAAAAAAAGCGCCATTAGAATTGAAATCACCTAAAAGATCAAGCGTGATTGTCGCATTGCTGGTCGCGTTAGCAGCCACATTGTTAAAGGTAATTGTTTTACTATTTGCCAAATATGTATTTAAATTAGGATCAAGCGAAAATGTCAAAAAAGCATCGGATAGATTGGAAGGAAGTGTTAGTTGGTAGGCTGGCCCTACGCCGCAGTTGTCGCTTGCGCCAATGGGCAAAGGCAAGGTAATTGGGTAAGTACATTCGCCAGTGTCCAAACTTACTGTAATATCATCCGGGCAAATCAGCACCGGCGCTTCTTGATCTTCAACGATTACGATATAAGAACAACTATCCACCATATTTGCACAATCGGTCACAAAATATGTAATCAAATTATTGCCAATTGCTAAGTTCTCTGTCACCGAAGCAATCGGATTTACTTCTGTTCTGGCACCGCCATTGATACTGTACTCATATTTCAAACTACTGAAATTTTTTACTTGAAATTGTAAATGACCATTCACCATGCCTACAGGGTTGCAAATAGCATTCACCGAAAAGCGCCCCGGCTGATCTGCAGGAATATTGGGTACCAATTGAATTTTAATACTACCATCTATTGCCCAAGCATTGATTTGAGCGGCTGTGAGCGTTAAAATAGTAGTCGAAGCACCACATTGCGCACTGGTTGCAATGGTTTGACCCAAAATACTACCATCTTCTCCGATAATTCGGAAGAATTCGGTAGGTTCTTCTGCATCTGCATTCGTCAGATCAATTGTCAATGTCGCATTTCCAAAGGTATTTACAGGCGGCGGTGTAATGAGATTAAATTGAAGTATAACAGAATTCACAGGCACGTCGCCTTCTTGGCCTGGCTGGGCATTGGTAGTAATCGGCGCATTGGTAGTAATATCTTCCGCACCGAGTGAAGTCGCACATTCTTCTTCGATTACTGGCGGGTTTAGCACAAATGTTGCCGTACAAGTACCAGGATCGTTTGCGATTGTAGTATCCTGAGGGCAATTGCGTAAAGAAGGTGGCATATCGTCAATTACTTTGAAAATGGCGGTAGAAGTATCTCGATTGCCACATTCATCCTCCACAATAAAATCTACCGAAAGTAATCGTACGATGCTATCCGGTGCTGGGCAAATGGCTGGTGGCAAAATTGCAGGGTTATTTGTGCCTGATTCAAAAATAAACCAAGTCAAATCTGCCTCATCCGAACAATTGTCGGCAGCAACAGCTCCGCCACGAGTGCCAATCCAATTATTGAAAGCCGTTACAACATCAAAATCATCATCACAAACCAGTTCTAAATCCTGAGCGGATGAAACAAAGTTTGGTGCAACAGTATCTACCACTGAAATTATCTGCAGTTGTTCACTGACGTTGCCACAAGCATCAGTCACACGCCAAGTTCGGCGGATAGTGTAGGTGTTTTCACAAGAACCTGCTTGCACCACATCTTCTGAAGTAACCACAGGAGTAGGATCACAATTATCAGCTACTGAGCTTGGTGAACCCGCTACAAGTGGCACGGTGCTTTGCTCACAAGTAAGTGTTGTGTCTTTCGGCACGATAAAGGTTGGGTCTTCGTTGTCAATAACTGTAATAAACTGCACTTTATTAGCCGCATTGCCACAAACATCGCTCACCCGCCATACGCGCTGAATTTTATAGCCATTCGGGCAAAGACTGTCAATGCGGGTGTCGATATAAGAAGTGTCTAAAACAGGTCCGCAATTATCGCTTACATTTGTGATAAAGCCAGTAATATTAAAATCATTGGGGTCATCCGAACAATCTATAGTAATATCCGCCGGTTCATTAAAAGTAGGAGGGTTTTCATCGCGTACCACAATACGCCAAATGGCATTGTTAATGTTTCCGCAAGAATCTGAAACTGTCCAAGTTCGAATAATCACGTAATTATATTGAAGACAACTGCCATCCATGGTTTGTCCGCTCGATTCAGAGAAAGAAGCAACCAGGTTTGGCGTACAATTGTCCGTCACTGTCACCATTGGAATTGGCGGAATAGCTTCGGTGCAGCTGATGGTATCATTCAACACAGCAGGCAAGCCGCTAAACGTGGGTGCTTGGTCATCAACGACGGTATAGCTGGCCTTCCAATTACTGCTATTCCCACAGTCATCTATAATAGTAAAAGTTACAGTCACGGTACCGCAATAATCATCGAAAGTGACAGGCGCATCGTTGGTGATACTCGAAGGTGAACCGGTACAGTCCTCGATATTCGTTGCTAAGTTGATATTGATCGTATTGAACCAAGTTTGATAATCCTCCATCTCACAGGTCACCGTATCGCTCACTTCAGGAATCAAAGGCATTGGTGGCGTAATATCAGGTAAAACTGTGATGATTTGTATGAGGGTATCCGACATATTATCTATATCCGTTGCAATCCAGCGGCGGGTGATTGTACCACCTGTGCAAGGATCAACGCTGGCTGGTGAAATATCATCTACTGATGTAATGTTTTTAAAAGGTATAAAAGTCGGATCGTTGTCATCCGTAGCGCGTAAGGTAGCTGCAACCGGCACATCGCTTGGACATTTAACGATCGTATCATTTGGCTCGGTGTCCAAAAAAGTTGGAGGTGTTACAAAAGGTCGTTTTACTTCCTTTGCAGGCAATTGGTTAACAAACAAGATATTCAAACCCAACAAGAACAGCAGGGGCAATGTCTTTGTGTAGATTAATCGGTTCATCATAATTTGTTCACTTTTTGTGAATAGGGATGTTTTTCTCAAGTACGTTAAGAAAATAATCAGCAGTTCCGTATTTAGCTTGTACTGGGTTTCTTATAGGCAATTAATGGAAATTGTATGCAGAAGTGTATTATATAAAAGGCGTAAACAAGTTCGCCAGGTAGTCTGATGAAGCTCATGGGATGATCGGTTTTTGTGATTATGTTCTCAGTTCTGTCCTTAATACTTAGATTTAAGATATAGTAAAAAAGTCCAACATCTAACATCCAAATACTAAGTTCTAATTTTAAGCTGCAAATTATTAAAATCTGTCAAATGATGCTTGAAAATAACATTCAAAATTTATGGAACGTATTGTCAATCAGCATATTTTTCATAATATATTACGCTTCTTCGTCTATTTTTTCGGCATCTTTCCGCTCGCGCAATTTTTTATCATCCACCGTTTCATTCAAAAAATCGTTGAGTTGATCTACTTTGAACGTAGAAATAATCTCCCCGAATTCGTTGATTTTTATATCAAATCCTTCCAAATGCTTGTTTACTTCGGGTTTGCCCTGTTGTGGTTTCTTTTTTGGCATAGGCTAAAATAGTCTATCGGTTATCGGTGTATCGGGCTTCCTATAGTTTTAAATTTAAACAAAAGTATCGAACAGTTTTATTGCGTTTTGCAAACGTTCGGTTGTCTTGTCCTTGCCCAGCAATTCCATCATTTCAAAAACCGCGGGCCCCTGCATTGTACCTGCCAGTGCTATGCGCAGCAAAGGAAATACATCACCTGGCTTTAGCCCATGCTCGGTCATAAATTGCTCCACTTTAGCATGAACGTCCTGCTCGTTCCAATGGCTGCTTTCTATATTTTCAAGCGTGCCGAACAATTGAACGAATATGCCTCGAGTTTCTGGTTTCCAGCGTTTTTGCACATTTTTGCTGTCATAATCTCGTATATCGCTGAAAAAATAGTACCCTTTCTCCCAAAACTCAGGTAAAAGTCCTACACGCTCCTGCATCAGTTTGCAAAAACTTTCTAGAAAACCTTGCTCTGGATAATAACCTTGCTGCTCAATAATTGGACGCACCAATTGCGCTAAGGTCACAGGATCAGCGACATGAATGTATTGTTGATTAAACCATTTTGCTTTGTCAAAATCGAAACGCGCACCGGATTTACTGATTTTTTCTAATGAAAAAACTTGAATTAGTTCTTTTAGTCTGAAAATTTCTTGCTCGGTGCCAGGATTCCAACCTAAAAATGCCAGAAAATTCAACAAAGCCTGCGGCAAAAAGCCAAATTCGCGGAAGCCGGTGAAAGAGTCTTCAGGCGTCTCCCCTTTCCAAGAAAGCGGGAACACTGGAATACCGAGGCGCACCCCATCGCGTTTACTGAGTTTGCCTTTACCATCGGGTTTTAAAATGAGTGGGAGGTGCGCAAATTGAGGCATTTTATCTGCCCAGCCGAAGAATTTATAAAGCAATATGTGGTGTCCGGTGCTTGGTAGCCATTCCTCGCCCCGAATAACGTGGGTAATTTTCATCAAATAATCATCCACGATATTCGCTAAATGATAAGTTGGCATCCCATCGGCTTTTAGCATCACTTTATCATCCAACTCCTCGCTGCGAAATACGACTTCACCCCGAATTAAATCGTGCACAACAACTTCTTCATGTTCTGGCACTTTCAAGCGAATAACATAAGATTCTCCGCTGTTGATTCGCTGTTGTACCTCCTCTTCTGAAAGTGTAAGGCTATTCTTCAATTTCAGCCGTGTTTCAGCCCCATATTTAAAGGTTTTATCCTGTTCGCGTTGTTTTTCAAGCTCCTCTGCAGTATCGAAAGCGTAGTATCCATAACCATTTTGCACCAATTGCGCTGCATATTTTGCATAAATTTCTTTTCGATCAGACTGGCGATAAGGTCCATCTTCGCCGCCAAAACTTTGCCCTTCATCCGGCACTATTCCGCACCAGCGAAGCGATTCGATGATATATTCTTCAGCACCAGGCACATAGCGGTTTTGATCGGTATCTTCGATACGCAGAATAAAAGTTCCCTGGTGTTTTTTTGCCAAAAGGTAGTTGTACAAAGCCGTTCTAATGCCTCCTATGTGTAGCGCCCCCGTTGGGCTGGGGGCAAATCGTACGCGGATATTCTCCATGCTGAAAATGATATTTAGAATCTTTTGTAAAAAAGCAACAAAAACCAAAGAAAATTCGGAAAATTTTATTAGCCATAGGCAGCAAATTTTCGCTAACAAACGTTCTCCAAAAAATGAACTCTCCGAACTGATTAATTGGTTTGCGTTGGAAACGCAAAGTTACAGAATTTAGCAGAGCTTGCCACCCCAGTTGTGTGAAAACATATAATGCCCTTAGGCAAAAGCAACAACTAAATTGACTTACTGGTAATTTTGTGATCCGCTGTTTTTAAGCGTATCTTAGACGATGTAAATTTCTGTAAATCAAGTTTTAACATCGTAATTACAACAAAGTCTTAAGCTTTGTTGATAGAATATTTTTATCCTGAACATATCAAAACAAAAATGTTATGTATTTAATCAAAACGCCCCAAGTCATTCAAAACCTTTTTCCAAATTTCACCTGGCGCATTCCGTCAGAAGAGAAAGTATTATACCTGACCTTTGACGATGGGCCAATTCCAGAGGTAACCCCTTGGGTAATAGAGCAATTGGCGCAGTACAACGCCAAAGCCACTTTTTTTTGCGTAGGTGATAATGTCCGCAAATACCCTGAGGTTTTCAAGCAAGTAAAAGAAGCGGGGCATTCCATTGGAAATCATACTTTTAATCACCTCAACGGCTGGAACAGCGAGAATATTCCATATTTTCATAATGTGCGCCATTGTGCCAGTTTGACGCATTCTGTTTTATTTCGTCCGCCCTATGGTCGCCTCAAGCCAAAGCAAGCGCAATTTTTGCAACGCCATTACCGCATTGTGATGTGGGATGTGCTAAGCGGCGACTTTGATTCGAATATTTCTGCCGAACAATGTTTGGATAACGTTATCAATAACGCGCAGCGCGGCTCAATTGTGGTGTTTCATGATAGCTTGAAGGCATTAGAAAAAATACAATATGCGCTTCCAAGGGTTTTAGAATACTTTACGCAAAAAGGTTACAATTTTGAGCAATTGAGTGAAAACGAAGAGGTTGGTTTAAAGAAAATTGCATAAACCCTAATAATTCCTTGAGTCTATTCCCCAGATAAGCTTGTCGCGGATGGTTTGCAGAAAATCTATATCCAATAATTGCACTAATTTGATGTTAAAATCATTTTTGCGTACCGCCAATTGATGAGCCGAAGTGATGGTTTCAAATCGGGAATCCAAGGTGCAAAGAAAATTTTCCGCTCGCCCTTCAATTTCAAATGAAATAACCGAACTATCTGCAATAACAACGGGTCGTACACTTAGGTTATGCGGCGCAACGGGCGTGATTACAAAGTTCCCAGAATCAGGAAAGACGATAGGACCACCACAACTAAGAGAATAACCGGTCGAGCCAGTCGGCGTAGCTACGATTAGCCCATCCGCCCAGTAGGAATTCAGGTACGAGCCATTGATAAAAGTATGTATGGTAATCATCGAGGAGGTATCTCGCTTCAATAGAGTAAAATCATTAAGCGCAAAGCGAATCTCTCCAAAAACAGGAAAATTAGACTCCAGATAAAGCAGCCGTCGTTCTTCAATTTGATACATCCCGCGCTTCAACAAATGAATCGCTTCTGCAATCCGCTTTTTTTCAATGCTTGCTAAAAAACCTAAGCGCCCAAGGTTGATACCCACAATTGGCACACCGCTATCGCGTAGGTGCAAAAGTGCAGATAAAATAGTGCCGTCCCCACCAAGGGTAATAAAGAAATCTAGCTTTTTTACAGTAAAATCCATATATCCCTCAAATACACCGATATCGCGTTTGAATTTAATTTTATCTTTAATATCCTCTAAATAAGGCCGATATACATAAGCATTGATGCTTTCATCATGCAGGGTATCGAAAAGATGCTGAATATGGGGCGTATCGCTTTCTTTGAATTCGCGGCTGTAAACGACAACTTGCATTTTTTTATTGGAATATTGGAATGATGGAATATTAAAAGAATGGAAGGCAATACTCTTTAAAGGTTCAAATTAATATTCAAAAATATACCTTTTTCTTTCAAATGGTTGATGCTGTACTCAATTTGTAGCACTTTGTCATAAAAAAAGACAAAATCAAGCCCAATGCCGCCGCCCCACAGCAGTTGGTTGACCAAAAAGTTATTCTCCCTTAAAAATGGTTCATTCACATAGCCCCAATCGCTATTTAAAGAGATATAGGTTTTGATAGGCATACTCCGAAACTGTCGAATCGGCACGAGTTTTCCAAAATTAATCTCTTCTTTCAGTACTTGAAATCGAAGGCTCGACTTTACAAAACCCATATCCGTACCGTCTATGACGTAGTATTCAAAACCATGCAAATGATTTTTGCCAAAGCCAAGCGCGCGATTATCGTTGTAGGGCTGTTGCGTGCGAATCAAGGAAACTTTACTACCTGTTTTGAGTCCCAAACTCCATTTCGGAGAAAAAGAAAAATACTGGTCGTAATAAGTAAGTAAAGTAAGCGAATTCCGATCGTTATAGATGCCCAGCCCATCACGTTCTAAACGAACAGAAACATATTTTCCATTCATTGGGTAAGGTCTCACATCGCGCTCGTCATACACAAATTGGTATGAAAAGGAAAAAAAGCGCTGCATATTCTCCCCGTTGAGGAAAAAATGTGGATTTAATTCATCTGAAATAAAATCGGAAATTCGGTTTTGATAAAATCCCAGATTAAAGTAATGATATGTACGCAAACCCGGACGGTAAGTCATACCAAGCACCGAACGGAAAGTACTGTAAATAAAATTACTGCTATCGCGGTAGAAAAGTTGTTTATTACCGGCTGTCGCATAATTGACTTCTCGATTTTGAGAATAGGATATATCCGCTGAAAGTCCTATCGTCTGATTTTTATTGATGTATGGTAAGTTGTAACGCAGGGTATAATTGTGGGTATAACCATACTTGGCTCCAATTTTCAGTCGGTCAGCTCTACCACTGATATTGAGGTGTGTGAATTCTGTACCAAAATTGATTCTTTGCAAAGACCGGTCTTGCTCTACCCACCATACATTAAAATTGCGATCTGCTAATTCAAAAATAGGTACTGGATATAAATACCAGGCTTCATCCACCCATACGCGGGCAGTCATAGTATTTGGTAGGCAAGATTCGCAAGGCTGAATGGTAACGCTTGCTTTGTTGAACAAACCAGTATTGAGTATCAATTGCTCACTTTCGCGACAAAAAGTATCCAATGCTTGCAAAGGAATACTGTCTCCTACATTGAAGCGAAGCTCCCGGAGTATGATTTCCGTTCTGGTCTTTCTGTTACCTTCTACGGTAATTTTGCCAATATGTACAAATGGCTGGGCATTCAATATAAAATTCGCACCCAACAAGAAAAATAAACATAATATCCGCATCTTTTCAAAATCTGCATACAATTTAAGCATTTTGTCAAAAATAAAAAGGGGAGAACTATAAAATTCTCCCCTTTTCTGAAATTTTGTCATGTTTTATCAAACATTCAGGTAAGCCATAAAGGAATCGTAACGTTCTTTAAACGTATCCGAAAATTCCGATTCGTTAAAGGAGGCTCTTATTTGATAATTAAATCGTTCTAAAGTTGACAGAATAGCGCCAATATTTTGGGTGTTGACTTTGATCGTAACCTCCATAATTGGAGTATCGGATTCTGTATTTAAAATAACACTGGTGACAATAGCATTTTCAGATTCTACAATACGAGCGATTTCCGCCAGGGAATAATCGTGGCGATGCACCTCTAAAACAATGATGCTGCCTGGTTCTTTGAAGGAAGTTGTACTGGCAAAATAATGCAAAATGTATTCTTGAATGACCACACCGATATAGTTATTTTGCTCATCCACCACAGGCACAAGGGTCAATTGGTACTCTGAAAGTACCCTCATAATTTCATACAGGTGATCGGAAGCCTTTACATAAGGATGCGTTAGAGACAAGCTGTAAGATCCAACCGCTTCGTTGGCGTCAAAATTGAGGATATCGTCTTCAGAAATGAGTCCAAGCAATTCTCGATTGTTTACAATCGGCAGATGCCGCACATAAAATTCGCTCATCATACTCAGTGCTTCGTCACCGGTATCAGATGTTCGTAGCGGAATAATCTCATTGGAAATCAATTGTTCAGCAATCATCGCTTGTCTCTTTACGGTTAAACGAATAAGCTGTCGTAAGTGTTGGTTGTCAATTTGTTAAAAATTAACTTAATAACTTTTTCTTTTGCGCTGCGAATTCCTCCTCAGTCAAAAGTCCTTTTTCACGAAGGTCACCTAAGCGCTGCAATTGCTTCAGCAAATCTTCGCTGTTTAAATCCAACACTTCTTCTTTTGGTATTTCTAACTCTTGCTGTGCTAATCGAAAACCATTTTTTTCAAATTCTTCAAACTCCGGTTGAATGCGCAAATAGGCCAAAGCATCATGTTCTTTAATCCGTTTCGCATCATTAAATCCATAAGCTACCGCCTTATCCAAGTGAAAAAAGGCTTTTTCTACATTTTCCATCAACGAATAGGTACACGCCAGGTTGAAATGCACAGCCACATCTCGTGGGTTAATTTTTAGGGCTTTTTCAAAATCAGCGATGGCGTCTTCGTACTCATAATCTTTGAATTTGCGGATACCACTGGCTTTTTCTTCTTCATTGCTGCGCTTTGGCTGCGGGGCGACATTCCGATGTTGTTGGCGGTTATCGGTTCTTTCCTGGCGTTCCTGCTGCCGACGCATATTCCGGTCGTAGTAATATCGACGATCGCGATCAAAATCAGTTCTTCCTCTTTCTTCTCTTGGGATCGCCCGATAAAAATTTTTGTTGTATTTTACATTAAAATTGTCCACATCCATTCCGAAAAAAGCAATGGCGTCAATCACACCTAACAAAAATGAAATACCCGTTGCCGCTAAAATTAAGTAAAAAATACCCAAGCCCGGCTGGCCGAGGTAAAAGCGATGGATACCGGCCCACCCAAGAAACAATGCTAAAATACCCGCTATATTTTTATCCTTCATTTTATTTAGACTTTAGACGATAAACTTTAGACCTTAGATTTTTATCTAATATCCAAAATCAATCCTCCTCCAAAAATCGCGCTTAATCTACAATATTAATCCCATTTTTTCAATAATTGTTGCACGATCAACTTGTGGAATATTTATTTATGTAATGAAAAACAGATAACATAGGCATAAGACGATGACCGACAAGCAATAGTCACAATTTGAGGAAAACGGGCATTACCAAAGTTTTAATTTTTGTTGAAAATCTTGCAGGTAAGGATCGTGAAATCATCCGGGTAGGTCTGATCGCCTTTGAATGCTTCAATACGTTCCATCAATAATTTGTTAAACTGCGTAGCGGACAGGTCGTAATTATCTTTTACAAAATTGTGCAACATTTTTTCGTTCAAAAAATCGCCATTTTTGTTGCGTAAATCGGTCAAACCGTCCGTAAAAGCAAAGACCAAGGCATCTTCCTGGAAAAAGCACTCGCCCACTTCCACTTCCGGCAATTCCTTGAATGAACCCAGCATCGTGCACCCTCTATCCAAAAAGAAAAAATCATCCACCGTGGCCACAACCGGAGGGTTATGCCCTGCATTAACATAGCGAAGACTTTGTTTTTTAAAATCGTATTCCGCGATAAAAAAAGTGATAAACCAGTTTCCTTCGGTAATCAAATTCACTGATTGATTGAGGTCGCGGATAAATTCGTCCAAACCCGTTCGTTTATTAATAAGTGTATGAAAATTGGCTTGAAAATTTGCCATAAGTAAGGCTGCTGCAATTCCTTTACCAGAAATATCGCCGATACAAAAGACGATTTTGCCGTCTTCAAATTCCATAAAATCGAAGTAATCGCCACCCACGCCCATCTGAGGCTTGTAAATGCTGGAAAGATCGTAATGCTCTTTGGTTGGTAGGCTTTTCGGAATGAGCATTTTCTGCATCTCGCCGGCGAGTTCCATTTCGCGGTTGAGGCGCTCTTGTTCTAATTGCCGCTTAAACAAACGCTTGTTCTCTATTGCAACTGCAATGATATTCGTAATAGTTGTAATAAATTGTACTTTATTGTACATATCTTCATCTTCTCCAAATCCGCCGATAAATACATAAGCAATTGCATGGTCTTTATGTTTTACAGGTATGACCACGTCAAATTCCCGAATCAATTGATGATCGGTTTCTTCAATATTCCGCAAATGAGTGAATATAGAAAGATAAGGCGTAATATCGGCGTCCAATAATTCTTCAGAAATGCCCAGCGACGCTGCCAGTGACCAACCTTTGTCCCCTCGAATGTACAGCGCCATTTTTTTTACGCTCAATTCCCAGCCCAAGAATGACTGGTACATTTGGTAAAGTTCCTTTGCCGATACGTTGCTATTAATCGCTTGGGTGATGGTCAATAGACGATTGATCTGAAGTTGCTTCAGGTTCAACTCGCGTTCCAGAGATTCTATTTTGGATAGCCCACTTTTTATATTGGCAAAGCCAGACATCGCAAATTTATTTCAGAGGCAAAAAACGTGAATCTTATACAGTAAAGATATAAAAAACCCAACTTCCTTTATATTTTTAGCGACAAAACGCAGGATTCACTGTCAAAGAATGAAATTTACGACTTTTCAAGAAAAAAAAATCGCCTATAATGCCGAAGGCAAAGGCGTTCCCATTGTTTTTGTGCACGGCTTCGGCGAAGATAGCTTCGTGTGGCGAGAGTACAAACAGGAATTTATCGAAGCGGGGCATAGTGTGGTGTATCTCGACCTCCCTGGATTCGGCGAGAGCGAATACGAAGAAAACCTTTCTATTGAATTGATGGCAGGTGCTGTCAATGCTGTGATAGAAGAACTCAACCTTCGACGCATTATACTTATTGGGCATTCGATGGGAGGGTATACCAGCTTGGCTTTTGCAGAAAAATATCCTGAAAAGCTTTATGGTTTGGGCTTATTCCATTCCCATCCTTATGCTGATAATGCTGAGAAAATAGAAGGTCGCGTGCGCAGTATTGAAGTGGTAAAGACGAAAGGCACTCCCTTGTATGTGAAGCAGTTTGTTCCGAATCTATTCGCACCGAAATTTGCACAAAGCAATACTTTTTTGGTGGATAAACTCATTCATCGAGCTGCACGATTCAAGGATGAAAGCGTCATTGCAGCTTTGAATGCAATGAAAAGTCGGCCAGACCGCTCGGAAATACTGAAAAATCTAAAAATCCCGATTCTATTCATCCTTGGAGAAGAAGATAAGGCTATACCAAAAGACGATGCCATGAAGCAACTAACGCTTCCTGATTCAACAGCAATCCTCATTTTGGAAGAAGTGGCACATATGGGAATGTTTGAGGCTAAAAAGAAAACCCAGCAAGCTATCATACAATTTGCAGAATTTTGCATCAATTTTGCTCAAATTGCGTAGTATATGGAAATGCCTCCTAAGGCTTTGAAGTTGTAGGACATATTTAAAATTATTTTATTAATCACTCCAAAATGACCATCGGAAGTATTGATCCGCTTCTTGTTGGGCTGGCCGCTTTGCCTGGCTTGCTTATTTGCTGGTATATATATAGGATGGATCGCTACGAACACGAGCCAAAAATATTCCTCGTATTTGCTTTTATTACTGGTGCTTTAGCAACCTTTCCCATCATCGGATTGGAGGAATGGCTTGATAATCATGCTTTTTTGTGGCGTACACATTGGTTTTTGGAGTTATTGGTGACGGCTATCCTCACTGCTTTAAACGAAGAAATTGTCAAATTCACAGCATTGGTATTGTTGATTTTCCCTTGGCATTTTTTCGATGAACCTATGGATGGGATTGTTTATTCTGTTATTGTGGCAATGGGATTTGCTACCACCGAGAATATTCTTTACGGATTGGAATATGGGCTGGGTACAACCATCTTGCGAGCATTTACTGCCGTACCAGCGCATTTGGTCTTCGCCATTATCATGGGCTATTATGTTGGGTTGGCAAAATTTAATATCAAAAAGCGAAATTCCCTGCTATTACTAAGTTTAGCACTATCAATTGCAGCCCACAGTGTGTATGATTTCCTGATTTTTCAAAAAATATATGAGGGCTTGATTGTACTGGCGGTCGTATTCGTTTGGCTAGCGATCTATTTTGAACAAGAATTAATCAAAGATCATCAAGATCACTCACCGTTTAAAAATTTGAAATGAGAGATTTGAAAATTGAAAATCCTCTTATTTACCTAAGCTTCTCATTTTGAGCATGGCGCTCGGCATCGCGCTGGGTCTTTTTAGAGAGATTTTTTTCCAATGCTTCGGTTAGATTCACACCCGTTTGATTAGCTAAACAAATCAAGACAAACAAGACATCGGCCATTTCATCGGCTAGATTTTCCTTAGCATTCAATCCTTCACCCGGGTTTTTGAATGATTGCTCTCCATACAATCGCGCCATCAAACGCGCTACCTCGCCCACTTCTTCCATAAGAACAGCGGTATTGGTCAACTCATTGTAATAACGCACGCCGATCGTTTGAATCCAATTATCTACTGTTTGCTGGGCTTGTTGGATAGTCATATTAAAAGATTTAATTGGTTGTTGCTTCTAAAATCTGCTTTGCATGATTATTTTTATCTACCTTACTAATAATCCGCTGAATTTTTCCTTTTGCATCTATAACAAATGTAGTGCGAATAACGCCCATGTACTTTCTTCCAAATAATTGTTTTTCAGCCCAAACGCCGTAGGTTTCTATAATTGTTCGATCTGTATCGGCAATCAAAGGAAACGGTAATCCATATTTTTTGATAAAATTCTGATGTTTTTCGCAGTATCTGGACTTACGCCAAGCAGTTCAAATCCTTGTTTTTTCAATTCAGAATAGCCATCGCGCAAGCTGCAGGCTTCTTCAGTGCAAGTAGGCGTATTATCTTGAGGATAGAAAAACAAAACCAATTTTTTGCCTTTAAAATCGGACAGGGTAACGCTTTCCTCTTTTTCATTCAAGCCTTTGAAATCAGGCGCTTTGTCACCTTCTTTGAGATGGGTCATTTTATATGTTTGGAGGTTTTTATAAAAGGCAACAATCAGAATTCACTTGTGTTTAAAGGGTAAAATATCTTTTATAGACTTTTTCATTACCCATTACATCTCGAACAGTAATTTCCAACAGATGTTTCCCTGTTTTGATCGTGCCATCGAAAGTATGCGCAATGGTGCGGCTTTTCGCATCATATTCTAGCAAAATCCACTGCCCGTCAACAGTAGCTTCGTATTGTAATCCTGGCATATTGCTGGCGGTATCAAAATTATCACCAATTTTAAATACCATTCTTTTATAGCCCCGCATATACGATTTGAAAGTGACTGGATTGATGCTCGGTGCAATCGTATCCACCATAATCCGATAATCACCTAAATAACGAACACTAGCATGAAGCTTGTCGCCGCGCCATTCGCTACCGCAATTTGTACGCGCCCTATAAGCAATAAAAGCCTTATTTTTCAGGTGTTCTGGCATGTTTTTAGGTCGAATGCCAATGCTAAAATAATCGTGTACAGGGACACTCCGATCGTTGATTTGGTAAACTTGCGAATACGGTGTCATTTCACTTTCAATAGCCTCGTATTTTAAATGCAAATCTTCGTAAAAAATGCCAATTGGAAAAAACAATTCCAAATCGCCATCTTGAATCAGGCTTTCTTCGTAATGCGGTACAACATATTGATAATCAATCTCCGAGTTTCCAGTTTCTAAGTTTCCAATTTCTAAACTATCTCTTTTTACAAAAAAACGCGTAGTAGAGGTGTTGCCATGATAATCTTCTGCTAAAATTTTGATTTGACTTATTTGCCCTTCGCGCAGATGAACCACGCCATTGTTGGGTTTGTGCAGGTAAATCGGCAGTTTGTTGTAAGGCAAAACATAGCATCGGTAGAAATTGCCATTGCGATTGATTTGTTCCGAATAATCCAAATGCGCATTCAGATAGCGCGTATCTTCCTCCGGGAATGTTTCCATTTGAAAGCGATAAACTAAGGAATCATCTTGAAAAACGGAGAGTACATAAATCCCATTTTGATTGTGAACATTGTCCATTGGGTCATAACCTTTCAGCGCAAAGCCCACTTCGGTGGTGCTAATGCTTATAGTATCATATCTAAAACTATAACTGTCATCATATTTAATCAAGCCGAAGGTTTTTTCTTCGATCGCTTGGTGTTGCTGATTTAAATGATAGACTTTCAATTCTTGCAAAATCGGGGCACGATTGTCTTGTACTTTGAAACCAAACAATAGCGGGTTGATGGGATCGCCCGTTTCCGTTTCATGAATTTCAAAATGAAGATGCGGCCCAAGCGTTGCGCCGGTGAGTCCTACCCGCCCGATTTGTTCGCCTTTTTTAAAGCTGAATTGATTGGGTTCTAACTCAATCTCCTGCTCGAATTGTTTGCTTTCATATTGTATTTTTTTTACAAATGCATCTACCTCCGCTGTAAAGCGATCCATGTGCGCGTAAAGTGTAGTATAACCGTTCGGGTGCGCGATGTACAAGGCTTTGCCGTAACCATTTCCGCTTACCTCGATTTTTGCCAAATAACCTTCGGCCGCAGCCAGGATAGGTGTTCCAACGGTTGCTTTGATGTCAATGCCTGCGTGGAAATGATTAGGTCGCAATTCACCGAAAGTACCCGCCAACAGTAGTGTTTGCTGCGGAATAGGCGAACGAAAATAATCTTTGGGGTATTTTTCCTCCGGGTCGGTGCGGATAAAACTCAGATGCAACAAACTCAATAATAAGAGACTAAAACAAACACGCATTGTTCTGGGATTTTTCAACTTTTAAACAAAATAAATACGCAGGAAACCGCAAGCTATTGTTTTCCTGACTCAATTTTCAAGTAGATACGTCCACTTCCCTGTCAAAGTTTCCTCGTTTTGATTTTTTTGTAAATACTCCAGAAAAACTTTGCGATCAATGGCGCGCGCGCCGAGGCTGCCGAGATGTCTGGTTTGTTGTTGACAATCAATTAATTGAAAATCATTTTTTTTCAATTGCTGAATTAATTTAATGAATCCGAATTTTGAAGCATTGCTTTCTTTAGCAAACATAGATTCACCAAAGAAAATTTTGCCTAGAGAAATACCATATAGCCCTCCGACCAATTCTTCACCTTTCCAAACCTCTACGGAATGGGCATAGCCTAGTTCGTGCAGTTGGCAATAGGCTTCTACCATATTTTCCGTAATCCAGGTCCCCCCCATTTGACCATCACGTTTTTGCATTTGACAAGAGCGTATCACATCTTCAAATCGTTCATCAAAACTTACTTCAAATTTGCGCTGATTGAAATAAGGACGCATACTTTTGGAAACCTTCAATTCATCTGGGAACAGCACAAATCGTGGGTCGGGCGACCACCAAAGGATGGGTTCTCCAGGATTAAACCAAGGAAAAATCCCCCATTCATAAGCCAACAAAATCCGCTCCGACGACAAATCTCCGCCCACTGCCAGTATTCCATTCGGGTCGGCTAAGTCAGGATGTGGAAAAACAAGTTCATCATCTGGTAGTCGGAATACGGGCATGATTTGAAATACGATTTTTTTACCCGCCTTAGCGTTAGCGGCGGCGGAACGATTTACGAAGTACGACTTTCGATTTTTGATTTGAATTGATAATTCAAAAATAAGGCAATTGTCAATAATAACAAGGCTCCTGCCTGGTGCATAACGCCCAAACCAACGGGAATAATTCCTGTACTATTCACTACTGTGAAAATGCCCAATAAAACTTGAGTTATTAACATTGTTATCAACAGGTAATTTCCTATTCGGAAAGCGCTCGTTGTCTTATCAAAACGCATAAATTTTATAAAATACCATAAAGCAATGATTGTCAATACATAAGCTACTCCTCTGTGCATTAATTGAATAAATGCGACCATGAAAGAAGTGGCATCATATTGTACAAAGTTTTCCACATTCCAGTTAGAAGCCTTAAATAAAATGGACGGAATAAGCTCTCCGCGCATATCGGGCCAGGTAGGATAAAATAATGCCGCTTTCGTACCCGACATAATTCCACCTAATACAATTTGCAAGGCCACTATGATGGTAATCGCTAATGTCCATTTGCGTAGGGAGGTATTGTACAAAATTTCCGGCTGCGGTTGCATCACATGAAAAGTCGTCCAAAGCAAATAAGCATAGACCACAAAAGCGATACTCAGATGCAGGGTCAACTTATAGGCATTCACCCAAGGGCGTTCAATTAAACCACTCGCCACCATAATCCATCCGAATGAAGCCGCCAATGCGGCCAACAACACAACTATTCCCAATCTTCGCATCAAGGGTTTATCCAACCAACCTTTCCTCCAAAAGTAAAGGAAAGGAATCAAAAATACAAAACCCATGCTCCGCGCCCATAAGCGATGGAAATATTCCCAAAAGTAAATGAATTTGAATTTACTCATGCTCATTCCTTCGTTGATTTTTTGATACTGCGGGGTCGCTTTGTACAGTTCAAATGCTTCTTCCCATTGCTGCGCATTGAGCGGCGGGAGTGTACCGGTCACAATTTCCCATTTTGTAATAGAAAGACCAGAGCCCGTGAGGCGAGTAATGCCTCCGATGACAACTTGTCCGAAGACCATGATCAATCCAATAATTAACCAAACCTTTACGGGAGTGGGATATTTTTTATTGCCAGCCTTTGCAGTATTAGTAGGCGATTTGACGATAGTGGTTTCCATGAGAAAACAAATTTATTTGTGTCACCAAAATATATCGTTTGATCAGCGTAACCTTCAATTAACAATTACTTATCTTATTGTTAATATTTATTTTAATTAAAATCTAAAAATTATCTTCTTCATAAGGGCTGTGGAAATGTAGAAAACTATTTAGGGAAAAATTTTATCCCCTGCTGCTGCTATTTTATTCACATAAAATTAACAGACAAATCTCCTTACGATCAATCTATTGCGAACATATCCACATCGTGTCTAAATGATATACACAGAGGAAGTTTTTTGTTCAACATTGTTCAAATTTGACAAAACCGTGTCAAAAATCGAGTCCTTGTTCGGGTAAAATGATATACTTCTCCACAAATGGTAGCGCCAGATTTTTCCGACCTTGGTAAGTGTTGGGAATTGATCTTCTTGTTAACGGTTTTCATTGGATAGCCTGTGGAAAATGTAAAGCGACAAAAGCTTGGTTTTGAGACAAATGATAAACTGTCATTTTGGCATTGTGGAAAAGTAAAAAATACGATTTTGTTTCTCAATTCCGAATTTTTGTTTCCTTTGTAGAAAAGGAATAAATAATAGTTTCATAATGTGTGCTTTATTGAAATTAAATTAGGGAATTTTATTTCCTATATAATATCGATAGACTATCTTAGAAACGTTTGCCATAATTTCTGTAGCCAATTCATCTGATTCCCAGCCTTTTGAAAGCAGCACCAATACATATTTTTTACCATCTGGTAAAATTACCAAGCCAGAGTCGTGCCGCACGCTTGTAATCCAGCCTGTTTTATGTGCTACTTTCACATCCCCTGGCAATTGAGCTGGAATCATTTCATTGAATTTTTGATCGAGCAAAATATTTACCATCGCCTCGCAAGCTTCCTGACTGACCAGTTCTTC
>JANRME010000154.1:0-6730 GCA_033761835.1 Saprospiraceae bacterium | reverse complement strand
AAATGGCTGGGCGACTGGAAATTAGATAAAGTGCGGGCTTTCAGGGAAGTACAATATGTTTTTCTTCTTTCCAAAAGCAAAACGAAAGAATTATTCCTTTATTTTCTATTTTTTAGAATTTTTCTGCAAAAATTGCGTCAGAACCTCGTGGATACTGGCATATATAGTCGGATCACTTGACAAAAAATTTGTAATATCCTGCCATACAGCCGTTTCGATATCTTCTTCGGTTTGTGGAGTCAAATTCATTTCATTGGTTTCCATTTCAAACCAATAGGTGCGCTTCAAAATACGCTTTTTTTGCTCCTTATAAGTGTGGTAAGTTTCGGCCAGTTTACTTTTTAAAGTCAGTTGTTGCAGACCGGTTTCTTCCTGTACCTCACGCAAGGCAGCAGCCTCAACGGTTTCGCCAGGATCAATTTTGCCTTTCGGCAAATCCCAAAAACCGCGCCGGAAAATGAGTAATGCTTCACCATTTGAATTGAATACCACGCCTCCTGCGGCCTCGATGATTTTATATTGAGAAGCAAAATCTCTAAAAAGTTGCGCCAGGTCATCCGAATAAAGCGTTACCGAATCAAATCGCTTCGCTTTTTCGAGCGAATCAATATAATGAAACAAGAATTTGGGTTTGCCTAAATAGCGCGCTACCAAAGCCTTTTCGGTGCTTTGAAATTGTGTCACCTCTGAGGTTTCTGCCAGGATAAGCGGGGTTTCGTTAATATAGATTTTGTACATTTGCCTGCGAAAATTCTGACAAATATATGGCGCATTTCAAAAATGTGCCATATCTAATAAACAAGCTTTAATGGATAACATCGAAAGAGTAGTAGCCCGATTGTTATTGCAAATAAATGCAATAAAATTGAGTTCGCAAATGCCCTTTACCTGGGCATCAGGCTTAAAATCTCCAATTTATTGCGACAACCGTCTAATTCCTTCCTATCCTGAAGTAAGAAAAGTGGTTGTAAATGGTTTTGTAGAAAAAGCGAAAGCATTTGAACCGTTTGATGTGGTGGCAGGCATCGCTACCGGCGGCATTCCGTATGGTGCGTTGTTGGCTGATCGGCTCGATTTGCCTTTTGTATATGTGCGCTCGAAAGCAAAAGAATATGGTCGTCAGAATCTGGTAGAAGGTGAATTGCCTTCAAATGCTCGGGTTTTGGTCATCGAAGATTTGATTTCTACAGGAGGCAGTAGTCTCGCTGCGGTGGAGGCCATCCGCGCTGAAGGTTGCCAAGTTATAGCTGTCTTAGCAGTTTTTACTTATGGCTTTGAACAAGCAACCCAAGCTTTTGCAGCAGCGAATTGCCCTTTGGATACTTTAACAAATTATCCTATTTTACTGGAAGAAGCCTTGAAAACGAACTATATCCAAGTCAATGAATTAGCTACTTTGCAAGAATGGCGGCAAAACCCCAAAGCATGGAGCGATCAATTTCTTCTGTAAAATTGGAATCCCATCGTAATATCAGCACAACACTAGATTCTATTGTGTCAAATTTAAGCAAACCACTCAAATAAAGGCGAAGCTTCTACCTACCTACCAAATCCAAATCTTTTTATATTTGCCAATCAAATGACTGATTTGCAGGACGATTGAATGCCTCCATTAAAAACACTAACAAACGAAATGTCCGTAATAACACCAAAATCTGAAGATTTTTTGAGAAAATACCTCAATAATGCCTCTCCTACCGGCTTCGAATCTTCAGGACAACAAATCTGGCTGGACTACATCAAGCCCTATATTCACGACTGGAAAATTGATAATTATGGCACCGTTTATGGCATTATCAATCCTGAAAAACCTTACAAAGTAGTGATCGAAGGGCACGCCGATGAAATCTCCTGGTTTGTGCACTATATCTCGGACAAAGGTTTTATTAATGTGATTCGAAATGGCGGTTCCGATCATTTGATTGCTCCTTCCAAGCGCGTAAATATTCATACCCCGAAGGGTATTGTGAAAGGCATTTTTGGTTGGCCAGCTATTCATACCCGTCAAGGCGACGACGCAAATTTGACGCCGAAACTGGAAAATATTTTTATTGACGTGGGTGCTAAAAACAAAGAGGAAGTGTTGGAAATGGGCATCCACGTGGGTTGTGTCATTACCTATGAAGATGAAATGATAACACTCAATGATCGCTATTATGTAGGACGTGCCTTGGACAATCGCATGGGCGGGTTTTGTATTGCAGAGGTAGCGCGGTTATTGTATGAAAATAAAGTTGAATTGCCCTATTCGCTCTATTTAGTTAATTCGGTGCAAGAAGAAGTCGGTTTAAATGGTGCAACTATGATTGCCCAAACTATTCAACCGGATGTTGCAATCGTGACGGATGTGACGCACGATACGAGTACACCTTTGGTAAGCGCACAAAAACTGGGAGACGTAAAAAGCGGTGAAGGGCCCACGGTTACTTACGCTCCTGCGGTACACAACAAATTATTGGCACTCGTCATACAAACTGCAACCGAACACAATATCCCTATTCAACGGGAAGCAGCCTCTCGGCGCACTGGCACGGATACCGATGCTTTCGCTTATGCGAATGGCGGTGTGCCTTCGGCGCTGATCTCATTGCCTTTGCGCTATATGCACACCACAGTGGAAATGGCGCACAAAGACGATGTCAACCATGTGATTCGATTGATTTTTGAAACTTTAAAAAAACTGGAAGCTGGGTATAATTTCAAATATCTTTAAAATTTGATCCACCACCCCGCCTTCAAACCCTGAACTAAATTGTATTGAACTTCATCCACTTTAAATCCATTCGGGTTTAAGAGTTCTATACTTCCGCCCAAATTAGGAAGGTTCACTTGTTTCAAATAAACGACCGCCGTAGCGCCAGGATTGATAATTAAATTGGAAATCCGCTCGGTTTCGCCGCGTTTATTACGAATTATCCAAGCATTTACATCTACCGGCTGGTCGGTCGCGTTGAACAGTGATACCATCTCCTTGCCCCGATCTGTGCCTTCGGGATTCACCATTGCCGCAGCGATATGAATGCCTTTAGTCAGATGAGGCTTCATTTGCGGTTGAGGGGTTTCCTCGCCTTCAGCTTTTTTCAATTCCAATGCACGGAGTACTGCCTTGTAGGCATTTATTTTACCAAAACCAAACCACTCAGAATGCCCTTTTTCATCATAAACGCCTTTACGCAGATTCAAAACCGGATCAGGATTTTCATCAATAATTTTATCCGTTGTACTCAACAAAACTTCGCGCACTTGTTCTGCTGTTAATTCTGGATTAACAGAAAGTACTAAAGCCGCAACACCTGCCGCCATTGGGCAAGACGCTGACGTACCGCCAAATTTATCGGTATAACGCCGCCCAAAACGAGCATTATCGCTTGTCCAAATGCTTTGCCCTGGCATACGAATTTGCCCATCAATCGGATGCACATTATCGCTTGGCGCACAGATGTCCACTTCTTTTCCCCAGTTGCTGTAAGCTGCTTTCCGATTTTGGCTCGTAGAAGCAGATACCGTTATCACATTAGGGTTTGAGGAATATCCGTTCAGAATCGTTCCTTTGGTTTCTTTCAAACCGGCCGTAGGGTGTCGCCATACAAAACGATCTATATTCCTTTCATTCAAAGGCGCATTATAATTGCCTGCCGCAAAAAAAATAACGCAACCCTTGCCACGCGGCCCGCCCGATTTTACAAGCTCTGCCAATTGATCACGCAACAACGAAGATAGCGGTGCGTACACAGGCACTGGTCCCCAGCTATTGGAAATCACATCTGCCCGTTTGCCTACGAATTCAAAAATTTCGTGCAATAAATTATCATCAGCCGTCATGCCAAAGCGTACCGGCATAAAGGCACAACCAGGCGCAACGCCAATCACCCCATTGCCATTTTCTTCTCCAATCGCCAGTCCGGCGCAAGGCGTGCCATGGAAATCACCTCTTGCAAAATTGGGTAAAGGTTCGGCGTCAGAGTCCACAAAATCCCTTGGAAAAACTACTTTTCCTACGCCACTCAAATCAGGATGTGTAATGTCAAAACCATCATCAATCACTGCCACCACAATGTTCCGATTGCCACGAGTGATGTCCCAAGCGCTGGTGGCTTCGATGTTTGCCTCCGGGGCCAATTCCACTCCACGAGTACTGCTCAGATGCCATTGGTAACGGAATAAATCATCCTGTGGCGTATAAAAACTTTCAAATCTATTCACCAAATTAGGTTCAGCATATAATATTTCTGGAATTTCCATCAAATCCTCGCTCACTTTCACCGGATTTTTACCAGCTGATTTAGTAACTTGAAGCAAGTACCTACGAGACTCCGCTGCGCCGTAACTTTTTACAAACCTCAATCCATGTGATTCCAATATTTTTTCAACCACGCCATCCGAAATTCCTTTTTGAAAAGCGACCGTCAACAAATCGGTAATATAATAGCGCGTTGCTTCATCATCCACAGGATGATAAGCATGGTGAACGATGCTTGGTATCTGTTCATTATCGCGCAAGCGTTGCATTACTTCATCGCGCGCACCTTCTAAAGCCCGAACCTTATAGACATTAGAAAATACTTGTTTCACCTCTTCTACTGGCGTTAAACTTCTTAATTGTTCTAAGGTTTTTTGGTCGGGCACAATCGTCGTAAAGAACTCTGGCTCTTTTTCGATTAAAATTTTCTCGCCGCCGCGATATAAATAGTTTTGGGATGACATAGGCATAATTTATTTTATCGCTGTAAACTTCTACAAAACAAACTACTTGTCAAATTTTCAAATAAAAATTTATCGTTATCTTTTTCTAACGTTAGTAAGATACTTTAAAATGAACTAAAAAGGAAATGCCAAAAAAGAAGGTCGAATTATGCGATAAACGCTCAGGCAAACGTTTAGGATGGCGATACAACCTTCTCATCCAAATTTGTCTATGAAAATGATCCATTTTTTTGTGATGCTCCAATTGATGCTCTTATCCAAGTGTACGCCTCCTGAGGATTTGCAGGCCGATAATCAATTTCAAGAAGATTTTTTAAAAAGTGTTAACGCCCTTCGGGTGCAAGGCTGCAAATGTGGTTCCTCCAGTATGCCTCCGGTAGCGCCGATCACCTGGAACGACCAACTCGCCGAGGCTGCACAACGCCACGCCAACGATATGGCAAAAAACGATCATTTTGATCACACAGGCACGGATGGTAGTTCTTCTGCACAGCGCATTTCGGATGCGGGATATAAATGGCGTTCGGTTGGCGAAAATATCGCTTGGGGCTATCAAGATATAAAAGCGGTAGTCGCCGGTTGGGTGAAAAGCAAAGGGCATTGCCAAAATATGATGAGTGCGGATTATACGGAAATGGGTGCTGCCCAAAATGGAACGTATTGGGTGCAGACATTTGGGAAACCGAGATGAAGGAAAGCAATAGTGACCGAAGGAGCGTGTGACCAGGAAACTTAGCGAGGGAGTAGCTTGAAGAGAAGAACTTCTAAATGGCTTCATTGGCAAATTATTTGATTTGCTTGGAATCAAATTTTAACTAAATTAGAGGCAAAAAGGATAATTATCCACCAAACCCGAAAATGCCATGGCATCTTTAACCCAAAATTTGCAAAACTTGCTGCAAAACAAAGAGTTAGATCAGCAACTCATCTCCGGTGCAAACAACCCTCATGTCAAGTCGCTTCAGCAAATGCTGTACGAAATGGGGTTCGGTAAAGAATTAAACTGGGATCAATCGGGTGCAGATGGTGATTTTGGCAAAAGTACGACAGCAGCCTTGAAGGTCTTTGCCACAAGAAATGGTATCCAATCGGATGGCGCAGTAGTAACTCCGGAATTAGCCAATAAAATTATCGAGCGCCATAGCTTGGTTCCTCATCTAAAGGCTTTGCTTCGGGCATTTCGTTTTGGACTCGCCGAGCAGTTTTTTCAATCCACCTTGACCGATCATCCTGGTAATCGCAGCATTGAATTGTGCCTTTTTGCATTGGGTTTTATGCAAACAAACGTAAACGATGCTTTAATCGAATTCGCTCGCTTGGAAAATCTTCCCTACAATGGCAAAACCTTTAATGCTGGGCTTGGCAAAGGTTTATTTGATTGCTTACTTTATTATTATGGTGATGATTTTGTGAAAATTTCTTTATATGAAAAAGCCAGCGGCGGCCTCACGATCACAGAAGAAGGGAATCTTATAAAAGCTGCTTCAGAAACTCAAAATGCCCAGTTTAAAAAATACAGAAAAGGTGTTTTTACCATTGGTAATCAAACGATTGCCAAATTTATCGAATCCAAACGCGACTTATTGCAAGAATTAGATTTGAGTCAATCCTCGCTCAATGTGATGCTTGCCGTTTCTGAAAACGAGGGAAACCTTGACGCGATCAACACTTGGGATAATTCTTTTATGACCTTCGGCATTTTCCAATGGACGCTCGGCAGCGAGAATGCCAGCGGTGAGTTGCCTGCTTTACTCAAAAAAATTAAAGAAAAAGAACCACAAGTTTTTGCAGATTATTTTGCGCTATTTGGCATTGATGTAAATACTGCTACCGATACGACTTATGGTTTTATCAATTATAAAGATGCCAAAGTGAATACTCCCGCTACCAAAGATCGCTTCCGATTCCCGATTTGGGCTTTCCGGTTTTGGAGTGCAGGGCAGGATGACCGCGTCAAAGCAATACAAATTGAACACGCTTTGAGTCGGCTCAAAAATTTTTATTGGCATAACAAATTCAATATCAA
>JANRME010000153.1:0-50972 GCA_033761835.1 Saprospiraceae bacterium | reverse complement strand
GAATTTAATAAGCATTGGGTTGAAAGAAAAGAGCAATATGATGTGAATGATCCTGAAACGGCTTGCGCAGAATTTGATAAAATGTTGGTTTACACGGTCGGAACCTTAGAAAATAAATGGAATTTAACTTTTGAGGATGTCTTAAAGCATGAGATAAAAGCGTTTTGGGGGCAAGTTTTCGATTTAGAGCAAATGCTGGAACACGCTATTGTTCATATTCTAAGGCACAGACGCCAGATCGAGCGATTTTTGCTTAAAATGAACGCTGTCTCTTAAAATCGAGCATATTGACTTTCTGCGCACAAAAAAAGAAATCCTCCTCTACATTAGAGGCGACGATCACTAATCGATTATCAGCAAATTGTCGAATCAAATCTTGATACCATTCAATGCCCTGGCGGTCGAGTGTGGCGGTAGGTTCATCCAACAAGAGCAAATTCGTATCCGAGCAAATAGCGAGCGCCAGTTTGAGGCGTTGTTTCATGCCCGAAGAAAAATGGCGGATCGACTTGTTTTTGGCGCGTTCAAAGCCAAGGATTTGAATAATGTCTGCTGGTTGTTGATTTTTAATAAAAGGCTTGAAATTTTGGTGAAATTGTAAAGCTTCGAGTAATGTAAATTCCTCAATCAAATCAATATAAGGCGCAGCGTAGCTCAGGTGCTGATAGACTTCGTCGGAAGGAAGTTTCTTATTTTCCAAAAAAAAATCAATCTTACCTTTAGTTGGCGTGAGATGTCCGGAGAGGATTTTTAACAAAGTAGATTTGCCGGAACCATTGGGGCCAATGATCGCATAAGCGTTTTCAGTACGGAGACTCAAATTCAAGTTGCGCAGCACCCACTCGAGTTTGTAGCGCTTGGCAATATTTTTTAATTCAATCTTCATGCCTCTTTCCTCAGTCCTAATCTTCGTCCCTCATCCCTCTTTCCTCATTCCTAACCTTGCTGCCATTGATTTGACGGAAGCCTTTCATGATACCTACTTCATTGGCTACTGCCTCTTTTACAAAAGCCATAATTCGGTCGCGCTCGCCGCTTTGTTCGATTTCCTGTTGGATAATTTCTACCGCATTGGAAACTTTATAGCCTCTTACAAATAAAATTCGGTAAATATCCTGAATATGATTGATTTGTTCGGGTGTAAAGCCGCGTCGTTGCAATCCAATTACATTCACACCAGCGTAAGACAGTGGTTCGCGCGCTGCTTTCACAAAAGGTGGTACGTGCTTGCGCACCAACGAACCGCCCGCCACAAAACTATGCGCCCCGATATGAATAAACTGCTGTACCGCCACCAAACCTTCAAGGATCGCCCAATCTTCGATAACAACGTGACCCGCGAGGTTAACATTATTGGCAAGAATCACATGATCTCCAAGCGTACAATCGTGTGCGACGTGGACATAAGCCATTAGAAGACAATACTTTCCAACGGAAGTTTTATCAGCGTAAGAAGTACCGCGATTCACGGTTACATATTCTCGAATCGTAGTAAAATCACCGATTTCTGCGGTAGTTTGTTCTCCTTTAAACTTTAAATCCTGCGGAATGGCAGAAAGTACTGCTCCTGGGAAAATTTTGCAATTTTTCCCAATCCGAGCACCATCGAAGATGGTCACATGAGCACCAATCCAGGTATTGTCGCCGATTACAACATCTCTATCCACGTAGCAGAAAGGTCCGATTTGGACGTTCTCCCCGATTTTGGCTTCGGGATGGATGACCGATAGGGCGTGTATATTATTCATTTTAAGAGCGCTTGACGATTTGAGCAGTTAATTCAGCTTCAGAAACTATTTTATTACCCACATAAGCCGTGCCGTACATCTGGCAAATGCCGCGCCGAATGGGCGCTAACAATTCCATTTTGAGCAATACAGTGTCGCCTGGAACGATTTTATGTTTGAATTTAGCATTCTCAATTTTCAAAAAATAAGTATCCCAATTGCCAGGGTCTTCTACCGTAGAAAGTGCCAGAATCCCTCCGGTTTGCGCCATCGCTTCGATTTGGAGCACGCCGGGCATTACTGGGTTATTTGGAAAATGCCCTTGAAAAAACATCTCGTTGAAAGTGACATTTTTTACTCCAACGACATGATTTTCAGACAATTCTATAATTTTATCAATCAGCAAAAATGGATAACGATGTGGCAGCCATTCGGCAATTTGCGCCGTGTTGAACAAAGGTTCCTGATCGGGGTCATATTTGGGTTTTCCTTTGAGCTTTTTCTGATCCAAATAATATTTTTTCAATACTTTGGTAAATTCTACGTTGGTCCTGTGCCCTGGCTTCGTTGCTACAATTCTCCCTTTGATAGGTACACCTAGCAAGGCCACATCGCCGATTACATCAAGCAATTTATGTCGCGCTGGTTCATTATTGAAATGCAGTTCCAGGGTATTCAAAATGCCCGTATCTTCTACTTTTACGCTGGGTTTGCCTAATAGTTTCGCCAACTGATCGAGTTCTTCTTGCGATACCAAACGATCCACGATCACAATGGCATTGTCCAGATCGCCACCTTTAATAAGGTTTTGTTTGTACAAATACTCGAGTTCGTGTAGAAAGACAAAAGTTCGGCAAGGTGCAATTTCTTTTTCAAAGTTGTTAATGTCTTTTAAAGTCGCAAATTGCTGCCCCAATACCGGCGAATTAAAATCAATGAGTGTGATGACCTCGTATGTATCAGCAGGCAAAGCCATCATTTCCGAGCCACTTTCTTCATCACGATACACTATCGGCTCTTCTACTTCAAAATATTCGCGTACTTCTTCCAATTCCTCGATACCTGCTTCTTTGATCCCTTGCACAAAAGGTGCAGCGCTGCCATCCATGATGGGTGATTCCGGTCCGTCCAACTCGATCAAAATATTGTCAATCTGAAGCCCTGCCAATGCTGACATGACGTGCTCCACTGTACTTACCGAAGCTTTACCGGACTGAATGGTCGTGCCTCTTTGGGTCGAAGCAACGCGACTTACATCCGCATTGATGACCGTCTGTTCTTCCAGGTCAATTCGTTGGAATTTAATGCCATGATTTGCCGGGGCTGGCTTAAAGGTCAGGGTGACTGTCTTGCCGGTATGCAATCCTACTCCGCTGATGGAGACCGATTTTTGGATCGTGCGTTGTTTAAACATATTTGCTATCGGCTAATTTTTTGCAAAGATAAACGTTTTTGTGAGTGTGACGCTGCTTTCTTGTCGCTAGCTGTCGGTTTATGGATTCTGGTTTGTAGAAATTGATACAATTGAAATCTCGAAAAGCTTTATTTGGAGGGGTTTCCATTCATTTTGACTTGCTTTTCCAGTTCTGATAACAACTTGTACAGTTCCGGGAGTTTTTTAAAAACCGCGTAAGATCGAATATAATCTTTGTAGCCAATAGCAGGAGATCCAAAAAGTGCTGTATTAGGCTCTTCAATACTTGACGCAATACCGCTCTGGGCCTGAATTTGCGTGCCATCGGCAATAATAATATGCCCGGCAAAACCTACCTGACCACCGATGCGGCAATTTTTTCCAATTTTAGTACTACCAGCAATTCCGGCCTGGGCTGCAATGACAGTATTTTCGCCAACTTCTACGTTGTGGGCAATTTGAATCAAATTGTCCAATTTCACCCCCGAGCGAATAATCGTGGACCCCATGGTAGCCCGATCAATCGTAGTACCTGCACCGATTTCGACGTTGTTTTCGATTACGACATTACCAGTTTGGGGTACTTTTTTATAAGCACCATCCGCCTGTGGAGCAAATCCAAATCCATCGCCGCCTATTACAACATTGGAATGAATAATACAATTATCACCGATTTTACAATCATACATAATTTTTACACCAGGATAAATCAATACATTTTTACCTAATACAACATTTCTACCGATGTAAACCTGAGCCAAAATACGACTACCTTCGCCAATTGTAGCGCCTTCTTCAATCACCGAAAACATTTCAACCGACACGTCTTGCCCTAATTTTGCATTGGGATGTATAAAAGCTTGTGAAGAAATACCCGTATTTATAACAGCCTGATTACCAAATTTTTCCAGCAGAAAAGAAATTGAATTATACACATTCTCCACCCGGATGAGCGTCGCTGAAATTTGTTGCTTAGGCACAAATTCTCGGCTCACCAGTAAAACAGAGGCGGTCGTTGTGTAGGCAAATTCCTCGTACTTGTTATTAGCTAAAAAAGTAATCGTGCCAATGCCTCCCTCATCGATTTTGCTGGGGCGACTGACCTTCACCTGGGGGTCGCCCTCTACGCTTCCGTTTAGTAATTGCGCTATTTCACTTGCTGACAGTTGCATGAGGCAAAGGTAAAAAAAAGCCTGAAGTTTTAGTAGCGCCGATTGCCAATCGGAGTTACATGGAGTATCTTTGCGAAAATTTTTTGAATTGGATAAAATCATTAGAATTGGCACACGAGGCAGTAAATTGGCGCTTTGGCAAGCAGAATTTACCCAACAACAATTGGCGGCTGCAGGCGTAGCAAGTGAATTGGTTATCATCAAAACCAAAGGCGATCAAATCCAGCATCTGAGTTTCGACAAAATCGAAGGCAAAGGCTTTTTTACAAAAGAAATCGAAGATGCTTTGCTCCGGGGCGATGTGGATATGGCGGTGCATTCGATGAAAGATTTGCCGACGACGCAGCCCGAAGGGCTTGTGGTGACTGCGGTCTCCTACCGCGATAATCCTGCGGATTGGTTGATCGTGCGACCTGAAGCGAAGCAGGAAGGACTATTATTCCAACTGAAAAAAGACGCAATCGTTGGCACTTCATCGGCGCGGCGCAAGGCGCAGTTGCTCGATTTTCGCAAAGATGTACAAATCAAGGATATTCGTGGAAACGTGCCGACACGCTTGGAAAAATTACAAAACGGTGACTTCGATGCGATTCTACTCGCAGCGGCAGGATTGAGTCGTTTGCATCTGGATTTATCGCATTTTCATGTCGTTCAGTTCAATCCGCGTGAGTTTATTCCTGCCCCAGCGCAAGGCGTGCTGGCCTGGCAAACCGCTAAAGAAGATACCGAAGTGCGCCGCATTTTGAAGCAAATCCATCATCCTGATATATCGGCTGTAACAAATGTAGAACGCAAAGTACTCAAACTCATGGAAGGCGGATGCCATATGCCTTTGGGCGTATTTTGCGAGCGTGATATGCAAGGGAATTATCATGTGTGGGCTGCCGTGGCCGATGCCTGGGATGCGCCAGTGCGAAGGACGCGATTGTCGTCAAGTACAAGTTTTAATCTGGCGGAGCAGGTGGTTGAGAAATTGAGACATTAGAATATTTTACTGATTTGGTAAATGATAAATAATAAATGGTAAATGTCCACAATTTTTATTAGTCGAATATTACATTCTGATAGTATTTTTCTACAAATATTACAATCCAAAGGTTATGAAGTAATGGGCGAATCATTAATGGAATTTTCTTTAATTCCATTTTCTGAAATTCCTTCTACCGATTGGATGTTTTTTTATAGCAAAACCGCAGCCAATTTCTTTTTTAACCACTTGCAGCAAGTTGGTTTACAAGTCAATGCAAAATTAGCAGCCTTAGGCTTAGGAACGGCCCGAGCTATTCAACAACAAGGATTTAGAGTGGAACTTATTGGCAATGGTGAATCCCACGCTACTGCTCAAGGATTTATAAAATTAGCCAAAAACCAGCGTGTATTATTTCCAAGAGCTGAATACTCACGTAAATCCATTCAGCAACTACTTGAAAATCAAATTATTGCAATAGATTTGGTTGTTTATAAAAATCAGATGCGAACCGATTTTGAATTGCCCGAATGCCAATGGCTCGTTTTCACTAGTCCGCTCAACGCGCAGGCTTATTTTCAAAAATATCCATTAAAATTGGGACAAAAAATCCTTGCTATCGGCAGAACCACCGCCCAAACCCTCCGCCAACTGGGCGTTTCCGAAATATTAATCGCGGAAAACCCTTCCGAAGAAGCCTTAGCCAATGCTATTGTTTCCGCTTGAGCGAGCCTTCGTGTACACCCAAAACCTTGAATTTGCCACCTTCATTCAGCACATCACCTTTAAAAACACCTAACAACTCAACATTCGCGCCTTCTTTGATCGTCATTTTCCCTTCGGCAGCGCCCAAAATCACATAATGCACATTTGGATAAATCACAAATTCACCCTGCTTGACACTCCAAAGGGTATCACTTTCGGTAATTTCGACCAAATTCAGACCGTCCGATTCAATCCTGGCAGTTTCGGCATCATTCTCGCCTTGTGCCGTCATAGAAGAAGCAACATATTCCGATTCATCTCCACTTCCATTCAATCCCAGCACCGAGCGAATCTCTGGCAGCGCAACACCAATAATTACTGCCACAGCCGTGAGCAACAAACTAAAAACCGCGATTTGCTTTTCCGTTAAATTCTCAAAAATGTTTTTCATAAGTCGGGAGTTTTGTTTCTTTGTACAATACTACAAAATTCAGTGAAAATTACATTTGAAACAAATCAAATTTGTCTACGTAGAATCAAAGTAAAGCGACCTCAAATGCGCTCTAAAATATACCTCAGTTTATTAACGATAGGGCTTGCCCTTTTTGCTGCCTGTAGTGGTGGCGTGCAGCAGCCCGATGCCAGTGAATTCGAAGCTTTTTACGAACAATTCCACAGTGACCCTGCCTACCAGATGGCGCATATCAATTTTCCGCTCGAAGGTTTGCCCTCCGATGCCGACGCTGAAACCATTGATTCCGGCAATTTTCATTGGGAAGCCGAGGATTGGGTGACCCAGCGACCCTTTAATTTTGCGAACAGCGAATTTTCCAGAGAATTGCTCAGCTTTGGCGACGATTTGGTCATCGAAAAAATCATACACCGCAGTGGCGAATACGGCACCATCCGGCGCTTCGCCAAAATGGGCAGCGAATGGTATCTGATTTATTATGCGGGGATGAATCGAATTGAGTGATTTATTTAGTTTATTATTAAAATCATTTAGCAAACCACAGCGATAGCACATGGAAAAGCTCTTCTTTAAATATTACACACAATAAAATAATACCAATTAGCAGCACCACCCAGCCAGTATAATTCTTGATTTCCAGGGTATGCTTCTTGGAAGCATCTTTACTAGTATTTTCAATAGTAATTTTAATAAACCGTTCCTTCATATTGTATTTATTTTCACTTAATACAATGATTTTGTTTTAAAAGTCAGAGTTAATTACGAATTTCTAATGAAATAATTTTTTTGAAAATTTAGGATTCTGACTAACTTTTCAGAAGTTTAATTTGTACTTAATAAACTGCGTACTAAATCACTAAAAACCTAACTGTATGCTTTCAGGAAACTTTAATTCAAACAAATTAAAAATTCTTTGCTATGGCATTGAATCTACCAGGGCAGTTGCTTGTAGCCCTCCGGGTTCGCAACGAAAAGGCATTTTTCACGATTCTATTCGAGGCTTATACGGATAAGCTCAAGGCGTTTGTTATTAAAAATTTTCCAAATCTTTCCTGGCGGCATTTACGACCGGAAGATATTGTCCAGGAAGTCTGGAAAAAAGTATGTTCGCGGGGTTTGGAACAATTCAGCGAAGCAAAAATCCCCACTATTGAAAGCTATTTATTTACCATTGCAAGAAATAAATGCCTGAATTATTATAAGACAGATCATCCAATAGAAGATTTGGATGTCGTAAAATCTCTGCCATCGCCTGAAAACATTGATTATTCAGACGATAAACCCGATCTAAGTAATTTATTACATCAAATCCCGGAAATTCAAAAAACTATCTTTGAAATGACCCTTGATGGTTACAAGATCAAAGAGATTGCCGAAACGTTGAGCATGACGGAAAGCAACATAAAATACCACCTTGGTGAGGCGAAAAGAAAATTGCGCGATCTGTATTGCCGAGGTGATTCCTCAAGCTAATTAAAATTACAATTATGCAAATTACATTTGATGATCTACTCAAATATTGCTTCCAGGAGCTTCCCTACGAGCAACAAAAGATGGTAGAACATCTTATCATCTTTGATGATAATTATTTAGATATTATAGGCGGTATCAACCGTATCAAACGAGAATTGGGAAGTAAAGAAGCCGTAGTGCGCTACTTCGCACAATCCAAAGAGAATCTGAGACAAACACTATTTGAGCAAACAAAGTAAGTATTATATCATAATCTCCGCATTCACGATATTCGGCACTTCATGCTTTTTATAAAATGCTATAATATTCATCGCGGCTAAGCGCGCCATTTCGGTGCGGGCTTCGATGGTGGCAGAGCCGATATGCGGCAGTACTGCTACGTTTTCCATGAATAATAAGGGATTATCCGATGCCATCGGTTCAGGATTCGTGACATCAAGCCCTGCACCCCAAATTTTATTATTTTGTAATGCTTTTATCAAATCTGCTTCATTGTGAACGCCACCCCTGGAAGTATTAATAAAAATGGCGCTGGGTTTCATCTGATCGAAAGCGGCTTTATCAAAGATGCCTTTGGTGTCTTCACTCAGCACGGAATGCACCGACAACACGTCACTTTGCGCTAATAATGCTTCAAAACTGACCCATTTCGCGTGCAATAATTTTTCGGCTTCTTTATTAGGCGTTCGATTATGATATATAATATGCATATCATAAGCTCCTTTACAGCGTTTAGCCATTTCCATGCCGATGCGTCCCAAGCCAAAGATACCTAAAGTCTTGTTTTTCAATTCAATGCCAAGATTTGCTTTGGGTTTAAAATAACCCCACTCGCCTTTTTCAATCGTTTTATGTAAATAAAACATTTTACGCGAAACTGCAATCATGAGTCCAAATGCCGTGTCCGCTGTCGCATCATTCATCGCTCCGGGCGCATTGCCAATAGGGATTCCCAGGCGCGTGGCTTCTGCAATATCGATATTATTATACCCCGCAGCGTATTGTGATATAATATCCAAATGCTTACATTCATTTAAAAAAATGGCATCAATTTGATCTATGCTGGTGCAAAGTAAGGCGTTATGCTTTTTTGCTTCCGCGATTAATTCTACTTGTGTCATGGGTCGCTCCTCGCGCCAAACCTTTACTTCAAAGCCTTCGTTTTGTAATAATTCAACGGCAATCTCCTGAATATCAAGAGATAGAAATATTTTTTTGACTGGCATATTTTATAATGTCGTTTATAATAAATGCTGTAATTTACTAAAAAACAATAATAAAAAATGCCGCCCCAAATTCCTTCAGGACGGCACTTTTTATTTACGTTCTATTAAAATTTAATTTTCTAATTCATCTTGCTCAATCTCTACCTCCTCGGGATGGCGGAAGACTACGACCCCGTCGAATATATCCAAGACCACGTGGCTCTTGGGTTGCACTTTGCCTTCCAGCATTTGCCTGGAGAGGGCGTTGAGTACTTTTTTCTGCACCACACGCTTGAGCGGTCGAGCCCCGAATTCAGGATTGTAGCCTTCTTCGGCGAGCCAGTCTAAGGCCTCTGGCGTCACATCGAGCGTAATTTCCTGCTTGTCAAGAACATCTTGTAAATGCTTGATTTGCAATCGAATAATGCCTCGCAAGTTTTTCGCGGTAAGCGGTTGGAACATAATCGTTTCGTCAATCCGATTCAAAAATTCCGGGCGCACCGATTGTTTCAGCATTTCAAATACCAAATCCTTGGTTTTTTCGATTACTTCCTCCCGATCAAGATCGGTCATTCGAGAAAAATTTTCCCGAATTATATCCGAACCGATATTCGAAGTCATAATAATAATCGTATTCTTGAAATTGGCAGTGCGACCTTTATTATCTGTCAAACGCCCGTCATCCAAGACTTGCAGCAAGATATTGAACACATCCGGATGCGCTTTTTCAATTTCATCCAACAATACCACCGAGTACGGCTTGCGGCGCACGGCTTCTGTCAACTGGCCACCTTCGTCGTAACCCACGTAGCCAGGAGGCGCACCAACCAATCTTGATACGGCATGGCGTTCTTGATATTCGCTCATGTCAATCCGCGTGAGCAAATTCTCATCGTTGAACAAAACCTCGGCTAAGGCTTTCGCCAACTCGGTTTTACCGACACCCGTTGTACCCAAAAACAAGAACGATCCAATTGGGCGGCGCTCATCCGACAATCCTGTGCGACTGCGGCGAATGGCATCTGCCACTGCTTCGATGGCTTCATCTTGACCAACTACGCGCTTGTGCAATTCTTCTTCGAGATGTAATAATTTCTCGCGCTCGCTTTGGAGCATACGCGTTACGGGTACGCCCGTCCACTTGCTCACAATCTCTGCAATATCCTCAGCGTCCACTTCTTCTTTCAAAAGCTGGCGACCACTGGCTTGCATTTCCTGCAATTTGGCGTTGTATTCTTCCAGGCGCTTTTGTGCTTCAGGGATTTTGCCATAGCGAATCTCCGCAGCCAGACTAAAGTTGCCTTCGCGCTCGGCGCGGGCGCTATCATTCCTCAATGTTTCCATATCGGATTTTGCCTTCTGAATGCCCAATACAATCTCGCGCTCATTTTCCCAACGGGCACGCAAAGCATTGCGTTTCTCTTCCAGATTCGCCAATTCTTCATTAATCCGCTTGATTTTCAAGTCATCGCTTTCACGCTTCACTGCTTCGCGCTCGATTTCCAGTTGGCGAATTCGGCGTTCTACTTCATCCAATTCCTCCGGCATAGAGTTCATCTCCAAACGCAGACGGGCCGCGGCTTCGTCAATCAAGTCGATGGCTTTATCCGGCAAAAAGCGATCCGTGATATAACGCACCGACAACTGCACGGCTGCTACGATTGCATCATCTTTGATATTGATTTTATGGTGCGTTTCGTAGCGTTCTTTCAACCCTCTTAGAATCGAAATGGCATCTTCTTCACTCGGTTCATCCACTAAAACATTTTGGAAACGGCGCTCCAAAGCTTTATCCGATTCAAAATATTTTTGATATTCGTTGAGCGTCGTTGCGCCAATGGCGCGGAGTTCGCCGCGTGCCAATGCCGGTTTCAGGATATTGGCTGCGTCCATTGCACCCTGGGTTTTGCCAGCGCCAATGAGGGTATGAATTTCGTCAATAAATAAGAAAATCCGACCTTCAGCAGAGACTACTTCATTGATGACAGATTTCAAGCGCTCTTCAAATTCGCCCTGGTACTTCGCACCCGCGATCAAAGCGCCCATATCCAAAGCATAAATTTCCTTATCGCGCAAGTCTTCTGGTACATCGCCATCCACAATGCGGTGGGCAAGCCCTTCTACAATCGCGGTTTTACCGACGCCCGGTTCACCAATAAGAATAGGATTATTCTTGGTACGGCGCGCCAGAATATGCAATACGCGACGAATTTCTTCCTCGCGCCCAATCACAGGATCTAATTTGCCCGACTTCGCGCGCTCGTTAAGATTGATCGCGTATTTATTCAGCGCATTATAAGTTTCTTCTGCACTCGCAGTTTTCACGGTCGAGCCTTTGCGCAAATCCTGGATTGCAGTTTTCAAACTTTTTTCCGTCACGCCGCTATCCTTGAGCATTTGTGAAATACTGTCTTTCACACTCAGCATTGCCAAGAGTAAATGCTCTAGCGCTACATATTCATCGCCAAATTCTTTGAGCAGTGTATTCGCTTTTTGAATCACCTCATTTGTCTGGCGCGAAAGGTATTGCCCAGCATTTTCATTCACTTTCGCGTAAGAACGGACAATACTATCCGTAGTTTGCTTCACTACGTTCAGATTGACACCCAGTTTTTTAAACACAAAAGGCGTCACGCTCTCGTCCACTTCAAAAATGCCTTTTAGCAAATGCCCCAACTCGATGGATTGGTTGCTATTTTCCATCGCCAATTGCTGTGCTCGCTGCACGGCTTCTTGCGATTTGATGGTTAAGTTATTTAGATTCATCTCTTTATTTTTTGGTTGATGGGTGAATATTATCAAGAATTCAATTCTCTATTTAAAATAACCAAAGCTATGCCATTGCGTGGCAACTGCCATTTTATTCATAAAACAGCAAAAACAAGTGACAGGATGGCGGGAACATTGTGTTATATAGTGACAAATTGGCGGGTTCCATATTATTAGGCAATGAGGCAAGCAAGAACTTTTATATCATTGAAAATCAAGTTTCTCGCATGATTTTTATCATTGAAGGTCTCTCTAAATCCGGCTATACTCGGATAAAAGTAAAATACTATTTCTGATTTTCTCAACTAAAATGCAGGAAACATTCCTGAAATATTATACGTTGGAGGCAAGTGAAGTAATAAAAACACTTCACACCGATGCCGAGCAAGGGCTCAGCGCAGAAGAAGTAAGCGTTAGATTGCTCCAATACGGCAAAAATGTGCTGGCACATCGAAAAGATAAAAGCATTTTATTACTGTGGCTGCAGCAACTATTAAATCCGATTATTCTGATCTTAATGGGAGCAGGGGTGTTGGCCTTTGCATTTAGAGAAGTACTGGAGGGAATTGCCATCATCGTTGTGATTCTTATCAATAGTTTGATTGGCGTTACTATGGAATGGCAGGCAAGGATTTCCATGAAAGCCCTACGTGATCTGAGCAAGACCAAGTCCAAGGTGTATCGGGATGGCAAAAGAATTGAAATTGATGCTACCGAAATAGTACCAGGTGATATTTTATTTCTGGAAGCGGGAGATTTAGTCACCGCTGATGCTCGCGTATTTCAACAGCACCGCCTCGCTATTCAAGAATCAGCCCTTACCGGTGAATCCATTTACGTTGAAAAACAGACGCAACCACTACCGGAGAAAACCATTTTGGCAGAGCGACTCAATTCGGTTTTCAATGGCACTATTGTCACCAGAGGCAATGGTAAAGCCGTCGTTATAGCTACCGGCAATGCGACTGAATTAGGGAAGATTTCTATACTTGCCGAAAAAGCAGAGAAGGGCACTCCCCCTTTAGATAAGCGACTTTCCGCTTTGGGAAAAAAGTTGATTTGGTTGGTTTTAGCGATTTCAGCATTAATTTTCCCACTTGGCATTGCTCAGGGTCGAAATTGGTTGATTATGGTCGAGACCGCCATTGCCCTTGCGGTTGCTGCTATTCCTGAAGGACTTCCAGTGATCGCCACCATTTCCCTTGCTCGTGGTATGCTTCGCCTTGCCGACAAAAATGTAATCGTCAAATCACTGAATGCGGTACAAACATTGGGTGAAACGAACGCTATTTTCGCAGATAAAACAGGCACCTTAACCGAAAACCTGGTTTTTGTAGATACGCTGGCATTCGATGAACAAATATTGGATATTGATTCGGTTTCGGGTAATGATCTTGATCAAAATATCAATTTACGGCTTTTGTTGAAGGTGGGCATCCTTTGCAATGACAGTACTTTTTATCCCCATGAAGAAGAAAAAAACTCGGGTGATCCTCTTGAAGTGGCGCTTTTTCGAATGGCAAATCATTTAAATATCAATTATGAAACCGTTCAAAAGGAGAATCCACGAATCGCTGAAGTACCGTTCGATGCGCACTTGAAAATGATGGGTACGCTACACGAAAGCGATGATCGCTATCTGATTTGTGTGAAAGGCGCTACCCATGCGGTTTTGGAGAAGTGCAGCCGGATACAAACTAAAACGGAAGCCCAAAAAATAAAAAATACCGAACAGTGGTTTCGCCTGGAAGACCAATTAGCAGCGCAAGGGCTTCGAATATTAAGCTTTGCTTATAAATTTCAAGATAAAAAGCCCGATGACGTCCATTTTATAAATGATTTGACATTCTTGGGTATGGTTGGATTTATTGATCCGGTACGGCAGGATGTAAAAGAAGCTATTCAAACCTGTCGAAAGGCCGGCATCAAAGTTGTCATGCTAACCGGCGATCATGCAGCAACAGCGGCAAATATTGCCAAAGAAGCTGGAATTATTGAAGATAAAGAAGCTGCCATTATATTTCATGGTAAAGATTTGAAATTATTCGAAAAACTGACCGAAGTAGAAAAAGAGCAACTTCTAAAAACAAAGGTATTTTCAAGGGTGAATCCCTCTCAAAAATTAGATTTGGTAAGTATTTTCCAGCTCAACAACTACATAGTAGGCATGACCGGTGATGGCATCAACGATGCGCCGGCATTGAAAAAAGCAGATATCGGGATTGCTATGGGGCAGAGAGGTACAGAAGCCGCCAAAGAAGTAGCTGATATGGTGCTAAAAGATGATGCGTTTCCTTCTATTGTTGTGGCGATTCGACAAGGGCGGATTATTTTTGAAAATATTCGCAAATTTGTGATCTATTTACTCTCGTGCAATTTGAGTGAAATCATGGTAGTAGGAATCGCTGCTTTATTGAATTTACCTGCGCCATTGCTACCATTGCAAATTCTTTTTCTAAACTTAGTGACCGATGTTTTTCCAGCTTTAGCTATTGGATTAAATGAAGGCGAAAGTAACATCATGGACAAGTCACCCCGCGATCCTAAAGAGCCGATTATTACAAAATCGCTTTGGGCAGCTACTTTTGTTTACGGCGGCAGTATTACGGCAGGTATTTTGGGTGCTGAGTGGTATAGTCTGCAAATACTCCATTTATCGCCTGAAGTGGCCAATAATATTACTTTTTATACTTTAATCCTTACGCAATTGTGGAATGTTTTCAATTTACCTGATAGGAGCGTTTCTTTTTTCAAGAATGAAATAACTCGCAACACTTACGTATGGTATGCGGTGGTATTTTGTATCGGTTTAGTGGCGATGGTATTCACTATTGCACCTGCCAAAAATGCACTCGCATTGATTAATTTTGACCCGACTTATTTGTTGCTTATCTTGTCGTTTAGCCTTGTGCCGGTAGGCTTGGTGCAACTATTCAAAAGAGGTTTTAAATGGGTGGTGTAGCTGGTTGCTAATCGCCAGAAATAAGAAACTGGAAACCAACTCAGTGGCACTTAAAATAATCAAATGGCTCCAAGCAATCCTTGCAACGATAAAGTGATTTACAAGCCGTAGAACCAAACTGACTAATCATTTCGGTATTTTTAGAATTGCAATGCGGGCATTCAATGTTTTTTTCCACCCCAAAAAGCGTAGTTTTATCGACACTGCCTTGTGGCGGCGCGATGCCGTATTCCTTGAGTTTGCGCTTGCCTGCTGCGCTCATCCAATCGGTCGTCCAGGCAGGGCTTAGCACCGTGGTTACTTTTATCTTGTCAAATCCTTTTTCTTGAAGCGCTGCTTTAATATTGATTTCGATTACATTCATCGCCGGACAGCCCGAATATGTTGGGGTGATCACTACTTCTATCGTTTCATCTTCGTGAATTTTTACATCACGTATAATGCCAAGATCAGCCACCGTAAGCACCGGAATTTCAGGATCGGTCACTTCTTCCAAAATTGTCCAAATGTCTTCAGTTGCAGGTTTCATGTTGCAGGTTTCATGTTGCAGGTTGTAAAGATAACTTGCAACTTAAGTGGCTACTCTAAAATAGTTATAGTTTCAATTTGAAATAAGCTATTGATTTTCAATTTCTTACAAAATAATCAATAATCAATTGCCTATCACTTTAAACCTATAACCAAATTCAATCCGTTTTGGTTACATCAAGATTGCGAATCATGAGTAAATAGGATTTGGCAAATTCTACCAGCGAATCATATCGCAGAATGCTTGTTATCGGATTTAGTTTATTATACTTGGATCGGTGCGCATCTACAATAGAATCAATAGCTTTGCGAATAGCGCGTCGATTGAAATTATTATTTTGGGAATCATAAAAATCATTTTGAAAACCCAATGTTTTAAAATAATCCGATTCTATTATTTGAAAATAAAGATGTAATAAATCTCGATCCGGCTTTGGAATAGCATAATTAAACAAACAAAAACCTACGATATAGCCCGGCACAGCCACTGCCACCCCCAGATGGTTATTATCCTTGTACCAATCCATATTATGCAACTCTCCGTCGATGACGCTCACCACGCGATCATGATTAACGGGAGTCGTGATGCCAAAAGTGGTGGTCACGCGGTACATTTCCTTGAAAAAATCCTCTTTAGGGCGATCCATCAATTTTCGCAATTCCTTACAAAGCAGCACATTTTTCTGGGAAGTTGTCTTTTCATCTTTCGCAAAATACAATCGGTGAATCCGCTCCAAAGTTTCCATCGTGTACCCTTCTGGTTTGGTGAGGTAGTCCAACTTGTAGGTGAGATCAAGCAGTAGATAAGCGATGCCGCCAGGATATTGGTCACGATTCAATTTCCCTTCGTCAATTTCTTTTAAAACGCTTTCGATCTGGGCGCGAATAAAATTATATTTTGCTTCTTTTTCAAAATCAGGCAATTCCTCCAAATGCGCACTCTCAATGGGCTGTAGCACTTTGAATTCATCCAACAACAAGTCGTCCTGCTTGTCGGCGTTGGTAGCGACTTCTTTGAGCGCATAATAAAGTTTATAAGGTGAGCCGTCAATTGTATAAGTATCAAAAACAATCGTCAAGTTATTATCATCATCCAAAGCGAAACGGCTGTAATTCAGATCGAAATTGCGCTCGATGAGATGGCGCATAAAGTTCACGTTCAATTCATCCGAATGCGCAATTTTTGCTTCGGCTTTCAGTATTTTGGCATCCGCAAAACCACTGATTTTCTTAGATCCCTGGTACAATTCAAAGCCAATGCCGTCACCATCTTCCCACCATTTTACATTGTCTTCCTGTTCGTCGCGCAAGTAGCGGAAAAAAGCGCGGTACGATTCGATATAATCTTCAGTTTCAAATTTTTCTAAAGCCTGATCCCAAGCTTCGTAATTGTCGGATTCTTTGTAGGAATCGCTATAGCGCCCAAAGCGGATGTCCGGTTGCGGTGTCTTTGATCCAGAATTACCAAAAATGCGTTCAAAAAAACTCATCGCAGCAGTTTCAGGTGGTTTATCTTGTGCTAAACGAATTCGAATTCGAAAAATAGCACTTTTGTGTGAGAAACAGAAAGTTTCAAACAGAAGTTCTCGACAAACGGAATTTTAATAGCAAAATGAGAATTTATTAATATTGATATAATATTAAGTTCTTTCATAAAGCATAGTAAATAAAAACGGGTACCGAATCTTGTGACCCAAGTACCCTCAAAGCATGAAGTAATTCTGGCGGTTTTATAATATTAATTCCATTTGAATATTGCTGCGCTCATACGGCGAAGGCTTACCTACAATTCTATGAAAACCAAGCTTATAATACAAATTAATCGCCGGTTCTAATCGGGTATTACTTTCCAGATATAATTTTTTTGCACCCAAAGCGCTGGCTTTTTTGATAACCGCCTGCCCCAGCAGCCAACCAATATTCTTGCCTTGTGCACTTTCGGTCACCGCCATCTTGGCGAGTTCAAAAGTTTCCCCCACTTTGATCATCGCACAAGTACCAACAATTTCGCCTTCGTACCGCGCCAGAAAAATATGACCACCGGGATTCAATATTTTTTCATTCGGGTACTCAAGTGCTTGTCTGTCAGCATCTTCTACGATAAAATATTTTTCAATCCATTCGTAATTGAGTCTTTTAAAATCCTCGTGATATTTCGGTTTATAATCAATAATTTCTACCAATTGACTCTCGCGGTGCTTGCGTTGATCGCGCACTCTGCTATAAAAATCGCGCTGCCCCAATAAAAATTCCATTTCTTCTATGGCCCGCCAAAGGTTTTCTTGCATTTCGCCAAATAATTCTTCAATCGTGGCGTCCACATCTTTATATTGTTTCTCGATTTTCGGAAGCAAGGATTTGCCTTTTTCCGTGAGTTTTAATTCGCTCACGCGCCCATCCGATTTGCTTTTGCTGAGCGATACCAAGCCTGCCTTGCGCATTTCTTTGGCAATATTACTCACCGATACGTGCGACTGCCCGATGATTTGTGCGACCTCGCTTACCGAACATTTTTGCTGTTGTGATAATATATAAAATACTGGAAACCACTTAGGTTGCAATGCGACATCGTATAATTGATATACTTTAGCAGCATCCTCGGTAATAGTATCGCTGAGGCGACGCAGTCGGCTTCCTAAGGCCATTTTTCCAATTTTGGTATAAAAATCCATTTTATTATTCAAATTACGTAATCAATTACGCAATTTATTTCAAAAAATAATTTTACGCAAGATGTAAACAAAAATATTCCTCTTTCAAAAGTTAAATTTTTAAAGAAAGTCTTATTTGATAAGGGTGTCTAAGGTTTGTACTAAATTATTTGCTTTCGTTTTTAATTGCGTGCCAATGGATTGGTACGTTTTGAAATCCATGATATACTCCGCATAAATAGGTTTGAGATGGGTCGAATCGATATAATAAACAGCCGTATCGTCTTGTGCATACGGCAGAATATGATCTTGACCAAATTCGTACAAGGTATTGTATTTGCGCAAAGCGCTTTCAAGAAAATTATAATACAAAGCTATATCTGTTAGTAGCTGAATATCAAGCAGATCAACCGCGCCGGAAGCAATGGCTGCCTGCCAAAAGCTATTGGGCGGGCGATCCGAACCCGTGTAGGAATAGCGAAAAGGTGCAGGCATCTGCCTATATTGAAGTCGGTTCTCAAAATCTTTGATCAACGCATCTGTTTCTGCTAAGTGTGCGGTAGCACCATCGATGAACAACTGCAATTCCTGTCGCAAGCCTTTCAGGATTTGCATTTTCTTTCGGGTTTCTAATTGTTTTTGCTGCAAATCGCTAAAAATAAAGGCCAAATAAACCCCAACAAAAATAACCGCCAACTCAAACAAAAATCTTTGCACGGTGGGCTTCCAGTTTTTCATAGCTTTATTTTTTCTTAGAATGATACTTATGAATACTCCAAGTTGCCTGCATCGTTATTAAAAAACGACGAACGTACCGAATTATACTACGAATAAAGAATTAGAAATGATGCCTAACTTTAGGCACTTATTCAAATTTTTATGAAAATTCTTATCGCCACCGATTCTTTTAAAGATGCGCTGCCGGCAATCGAAGTGTGCAAAGCCATCGAGTGCGGCATCAAATTAGCAAATCCAAACATTGAAACCATTCTTTTCCCCTTGGGCGACGGCGGCGAAGGTACTTCTGAAATCCTGACTTTTCATTCCAAAGGCAAGTGGATAAAGCTAAAAGTACACGATCCACTTTTCCGGCTAATCGAAGCAGGCTATGGCATTTCGGCTGATGGTAGCACCGCTTTTATCGAAATGGCACAAGCTGCGGGTTTGCAATTATTAAAATTTGAAGATCGTAATCCACTCAAAACCAGCACTTACGGTGTAGGCGAAATGATTTTAGATGCGATCAAGCATGGTGCCCGGAATATCGTCTTGTGCATTGGCGGCAGCGCCACGAATGACGCAGGAATAGGTATGGCCGGGGCTTTGGGGTATGAATTTATTAACCATTCAGCATTGAGCATTGACCAACTGACAGGAGAAAATCTTTCAAAAATCAATGAAATTCATCATCCCCCTATCCCACTATCCCACTATCACCCTATCACCCCATCGCCCAATTCTCCTATTACCACAACCGTCCTTTGCGATGTAGATAATCCTTTATTCGGCCCGAGTGGCGCAGCGCATATTTATGCTCGCCAAAAAGGTGCAGATGATGCAGCAATTACAGAGTTAGACACTGGTTTACAGCATTTTGCAAAGATTTTAGAACAGCATTTCGGACGCGATTTTGCACAAATCCCTGGCGCTGGCGCAGCGGGCGGACTTGGAGCAGGCGCAATGGCATTTTTAAATGCTGAATTGAAGCCTGGTATTGAAACGGTGTTAGAATTGACTGAATTTGATCAATATACAAATGAAATTGATTTAATTATTACCGGCGAAGGCAAAATTGATAGTCAGACTTTGCACGGCAAACTGATTAGTGGTATTGTAAAAAAATCTAATAAGATTCCGGTGATCGCGCTTTGCGGAACCTTGTTGGCGACGCCACAAGAAATCGAGCAAATTGGCTTGAAGGCTGCGTTTTCAATTCTGAATCGACCGATGGACTTAGAAACCGCGCTCGCAGAAACTGCCAGGCTATTAGAACAAAGTGCTTTTCAATTAGTACGAGCTTTTGAGCATTGAACTAAACAAATAAAAAATTCACTAAATTGCGCCGAAATTAAACATCGAATAATGAAACTACTTAAATTCTTATCGCTTGCCTCCTTTTTAATATTATTTGCTTGCCAAAAAGATCAAAAATCCTCATTGCCTTTTGAGGATCCGATGCAAAATTTTCCACCAGATCAAAGATTTGGAGATTTATTCAGAGAAGTGCAGGTTAACCGGATTTTCCCGGATGGGAAAACATTTGCCGACTGCATACCAAAAGTTAGAACGGATACCATCCTGGCGCATTTTGAAGCCAGAAAAAAAGGAATGAATCGCAAAGGTCTGGAAGCATTTGTACAAGAGCACTTCGACTTTCCAGCAGCGCCCGCCTCTACCTATCAAAGTGATACATCGAAGAGCGCAGAACAACATATCAATGAACTTTGGGCAGTACTCACCCGTGAACCAGGCCCAGGAGATATGGGTTCGCTCATCGGTCTGCCCAAGCCCTACATCGTGCCTGGCGGGCGTTTCCGCGAAATTTATTATTGGGATAGTTATTTCACTATGCTAGGATTGCAAACCGCCGGCAAGTCCGATATGATCGAAAATATGCTTGATAATTTTGCATATCTCATTGATGGTATAGGTTTTATACCGAATGGAAATCGCACCTATTTCATGAGTCGCTCTCAACCGCCGTTTTTTGCTGCGATGGTAGAATTGCTCGCACAAGAGAAAGGCGATTCAATTTATAAAAGATACTTGCCACAATTGCAAAAAGAACATAATTTTTGGATGGATCGTTGGGGAGAGAAAATTACAGAAGGCACCAAAAATAAGCGCTTGGTCAAACTCAAAGATAGAAGCAGTCTCAACCGTTATTGGGATGAGCGTGACCAACCCCGAGCCGAAAGCTATCGAGAAGATATTGTCACCGCCAGGGCAAGCGGACGATCCGAGAGCCGTACATATCGCGATCTCCGTGCAGCGGCCGAGTCTGGCTGGGATTTCAGCAGCCGCTGGTTCGTCGATGATTCTACTTTGACGAGCATTCATACCACTGACATTATTCCTGTGGATTTAAACGCGCTTTTGTACAATCTTGAAAAAACGCTGGAGAAGGCATATACCTTGAATGGTGATAACGAAAATGCCAATATTTACAGGCAATTGGCAACTCAACGCTTAGATGCACTACAACGCTACTGCTGGAATGCACAAAGTGGCTTTTTTGAAGATTATGATTTTGTAGCGGATCGAAAAACTGGAAAGCTGTCACTTGCTGGGGTTTACCCTTTATTTTTCAATATGGCGACCCCCGAACAAGCACAAGCAGTTGCAACAGTCATTGAACGCGATTTCCTGAAACCCGGAGGTGTAGTAACTACACTGAATACTACTGGTCAACAATGGGATGCCCCCAATGGCTGGGCACCTTTGCAATGGATGACGATTCAGGGTTTGCGCAATTATGGCTTCGACGAACTCGCTAACACGATCAAACAGCGCTGGGTTGATATCAATGTAAAAGTGTATAAGAACACAGGTAAAATGGTAGAAAAATATAATGTAATGGACATGAATCTGAAAGCGGGTGGTGGCGAGTATCCTGTGCAAGATGGCTTTGGCTGGACGAACGGCGTATTATTAAAATTACTATCAGAAAAGTAATAATCATATAACAATGCTGCTTACTAAATAAATAAGCAGCATTGTTTTTATTTAAATTTTACCTTTTGAAAAACGGTTGCCATAGGAAGAGAGACCTTTAGAATCGGCAGTTCAATTGTCTCATCCAAAGAAGTGAAAAAATCAAGCATCCAGCGTTCTTCCACGCGGCTATACATTTCCACTACCGATTCATTCTGCGAAATAAGTAAATAATATTGTAAAGATGGTAAATTGCTGTATTGGCGGAGTTTTTCTCCCCGATCAATGGCGGCAGTGCTTTCAGAAAGTACTTCGATAATCAGAATCGGCTGTGTGGTAGCGTGTGTATCGACATCATCAGCAACGGGTACAACCACCAGATCAGGATAACGATAAAGTTTGCCACTTTCTATCATGAGCCGCACTTCATGGTTATAAACTTCAAATAAGTTGTCATTCAAGAAGTCACAAAGAAATCTATAACAATTTCCTGTAATTTTATTTGCAATTTTACTTTCGCCGGACATAGGGATTAGTTTACCGTACACAAATTCGTGTCGGATTTCCGAGGTTTTTTCCAATTCAAAATATTCCTCGACGGTATATATTTTCTCGCTCGTTTGAACCATAACAGGCATTTATACAAAAATAACGAAAAAATCAACATCCAGGTTGCAAAAACCCGACACCTCCAACCTAAAACCTATCTATAACTATTTCAATGGCAGCGTTATTTCTTTTACCATCCTTCCAATCGGATATAAATTATACGTTTTTTCATAATAAGGCGAATTCCGATATACAAAATCCAATTGCGCGCGACCTGACTTAGCAAATTCGGCATCAGTGGTGCGTTTCTCGTCTAATTGCTTTTGCAATTCAGGATGTTCTTTTAAATAAGCTGCCGCCAAATCTTCAAAAACGTAAGATGAAAAATGCTCTTTTTGTTGTAAAATCGCATCAAAGAAATTCCAGGCAAAATAGGAGTCAACACCCTGTGGTTCAAGCGTTTCTACAATATAACGATTTGCAATTTGATTAGCATAAACGACATAATCGCCTTTGCGATATTTCCAGGACATCATCTTTTTATCCAATTTTACATCCGAATGTAAATAATGCCCTTCATAAGGACGGTTGCCCGTTTGGTAATCCTGGATATAATACATTTCTAATTCCAAATCAATATCTTGCGTCAACTGCTGCATTTGCACGCCATTCCATTTCAAGCGGTCGAGCACATCGGTATAGCCTTGCGGAATCAAATAAGCAATGGGCTTTTCGACAGAAAGCGTCGCATTATAAGTATTATAAAATGGAATATATTTTTCATAAGTAGCATTATGGTCATAATACAATCGGTCAAATCCTGATATTTCACTGGGTTTGTATTTAGCTTCATACCCTTTAAATATAATAGAATCTTTAACATTGCGATCTAATCGCCAGTTCAGGTCAAAAACCTTTTTAGACTTTGTATTTTCAATTGCTTTGGCACGTACCGTTGCGATTTGATGGGCATTTTCAGACATAAATTCAATCATCAATTGCATAAAAGTATAAGTACTCATTACCAAATCTTTATATGGCTTGAGCATATGTGCCTCGCAGATAAAAGGAATCGCGTTGTGCAACGCCGCGTAGCCTGAGCCAAAGCGCGGCAAATCCAGGAATCCACTAATGCCTCTATCAGGCCCGCCTTCGCCGAAAGAATTGACATAAGGCGTCATCTCCCAGCTACTTTTTGCCATGCCCGCATACATTTTGGGCAATAAATCTTTTTCCATAAAAGCCGCCAGATTTGGGTCGAGTTTGTCCTTTTGACCTGCGATCAAAGTCATCGTATAAACATAATCCGCGCCATTGGAAATATGATTATCAATAAAAACATCGGGCTGCCATTTAGTGTAAATTTGATTGAAGGTCTGCGCATTTTTAGAATCCGCTTTGATAAAATCGCGATTCAAATCCAGATTTTTAGCATTGCCTCGAAAACCGTACGCCTCTGGCCCATTCTGGTTCGCCCGGCTGTAGCTGCCACGATTCAAACCGCCGCCGATATTATAATATGGAATTGCAACGATCACTACTTTATCCAGCAAATTCTGGGATAATTTTTTTTGCAAAAAATCCCGGTACAGCAGCATGGTCGCATCCACACCGCAAGGCTCGCCTGGGTGGATAGCATTATTAACAAATAAAACCAATTTACCTTTTTTGCGAATGGAAGCAGGATCAAAGTCGCCGTCTTTCGACAAAACCGCTACGTGCAAAGGGTAGCCAGCATCGGTCATGCCAGTCGGCTTCACCTGCAATTGCTTTGGAAAAGCTTTTGCTAATTTTTCGTAAAATTCAATCGCCTCGAAGTAAGTCGGTGTGGTATTATTATTTCGCTCAAAGCCAGTTGTGAAATCATTTTGAGCAATTATACAAGTGCAAATTGCAAAGCAAAAAGTAAGAGCAATCCAGTAGCGCATAGGGAATGAGTATTTTTTGGCAAGGTAAAAATTATCTCCCTATCCTCCTATCCCCCCATCACCCCATTCTCCAATTTAATACTCACTCTTAAAATGAAACTGCACCTTGGGGTGGTTTTCCTGCGCCATTTGTAGCGTCCAGGCACTTTCGGCTAAGAAGACAAGATTGCCGTGTTTATCTTTAGCGAGGTCGCGCTTGCGGCGTTCTTTGAATTCTTCCAGCGCCTTTTTATCGTCGCAACTTACCCAGCAGGCTTTGTAAAGATTCACAGGCTCGTAGTCGCAGGCAGCGCCGTATTCGTGCTCCATTCGGTATTGAATCACATCAAATTGCAACGCACCCACCGTGCCGACGATTTTGCGCTGATTGATTTCACGCGTGAATAATTGCGCTACGCCTTCGTCCATGAGTTGTTCCAAGCCCTTATTGAATTGCTTGGTTTTCATCGGATTTTTATTATTCACATAGCGGAATTGCTCCGGCGAAAAGCTTGGAATGCCTTTGAAATGAAGGACTTCGCCCTCCGTCACCGAATCGCCGATTTTAAAATTACCGGAATCATAAAGCCCAACCACATCGCCAGGATACGCCTCGTCCACAACGGTTTTCTTGTCAGCCATGAAGGAAGTCGGGTTCGAGAATTTCATTTGCTTGCCTTGCCGAACGTGCAGATAATTTGTATTCCTTTGGAATGTACCCGAACACACCCGCAGAAACGCAATGCGGTCGCGGTGATTGGGGTCCATATTGGCATGAATTTTAAAAACGAAACCAGAGAACTTATCTTCGTCAGGATTCACCGGGCGCTCTTCAGTGATGCGCGGCAGCGGCGTCGGCGCAATATCCACAAAGCAATCAAGCAACTCACGTACCCCAAAATTATTCACCGCCGAACCAAAAAACACGGGCGACAATTCTCCATTCAAATATGCCTCGCGGCTGAATGCAGGATATACTTCTTCGATGACGGTCACTTCTTCGCGGAGCTCTTGCGCGGCGCGTTCGCCGACGTGCTTTTCCAATTCAGGGCTGTTCAAATCGGTAATTTCGATTTTCTCATCGGTATCTTGCTTGCTATGCGGACGGAAGAGTACCAATTTCTTTTCGTACATACTATAAACCCCTTGAAAGCGCTGCCCCATGCCCACCGGCCAACTCAAAGGCCGCACCTTCAGACCCAATTTCTGCTCCACTTCATCCAACAAATCGAAACCATCCAAGCCCTCTCGGTCGAGCTTATTGATAAACACAATAATCGGTGTATTGCGCATTCGGCAGACTTCCACGAGCTTTTCGGTTTGCGTTTCTACCCCTTTTGCAACGTCAATGACAACGATCACGCTGTCAACAGCAGTTAAAGTGCGATAGGTGTCTTCCGCAAAATCCTGGTGACCAGGCGTATCGAGGATATTGATTTTCAAGCCTCTGTATTCAAAAGCCATCACCGAAGTGGCCACCGAAATACCCCGCTGCCGCTCGATTTCCATAAAGTCGGAAGTAGCGCTTTTCTTGATTTTATTGGATTTCACCGCTCCGGCGATCTGAATCGCGCCACCGAACAACAATAGCTTCTCCGTCAAAGTCGTTTTCCCTGCATCCGGGTGGCTGATGATTCCAAAAGTCTTGCGGCGATTGAGTTCTTCTTTAAATCCCATTTTTATTTAGTCGAAAGTATTTTAGTCGTTAGTCTGTTAATCGAAAATCTACCGTTTTTAGTCCATAGCCGACCATTGACTTTCGACTATACGACTGTTGACTATCGACTAATTGACTATTGACTTTCAAAACAAAGCGCAAAAGTAAGTATTTTATACAAATTTCAGGAGGAAGGAACAGAAAGCGAAGGTCTTTTGTTTCATGCGGTTTTCGATAGACAAAGATTATACAATCAAGAAGGTTTTCTTCTCAAATATTAATTGGGATATACGAGAAAAGGCTGGAGCTTACATCCCAACCTCTCCTTTTTCCTATTCGGCGGCTTCCCGTTCTTCCGATACGCTGCTTGTACTTCGGTTTACCTCAAAGCCCCAGTCGCCCAACTCCTGCTCTCTGCCTCTGAATGTACCCAGCAGCACATCGCGGATGGCCCGCACGATGTATTGCACGGTGTTGGGTGTTTTAGAGGTTTGTCCTTTGTCGATGCCGAGTGCAATATTGCGCATCTGGGTCGCCTTTTCCTTGTCGCGGTTTGCCTTTCTGGCTTCTTCCAGTTTCATTTCGGCTTCGTAGAGTCTGTTGTTCAAGACATCCCAAGCCAAATCCTGGAGCAAACTTGCCCCGCCGTCCATATAATGTTTCTCCATCACTTTTTTAGCCAGCGCGATCAGTTCATCTGCGTTTTTTGGAATAATAACCTGTATCTTACCTTTAGGGGAGTTGACCACAAAGCCCCAATCGCCGAGCATACGCTCGTTGCCGCGGTATTGCCCCAACAAGATGTCACGCGCAGCGGTGATGATGGAACGCACCGTACCTTCCGAGTAAGTGTTTTGTGAATCATGCAAGCCAAGTAAGAGATTGCGTTCTTCGTTCAGTCTTTCTTTCAGTCGGTCAAGTTCGTTGCGGCGGTTGTTTTCGGTGCGAGCGGTATCTAATTTTTCTTGTAATTGCTGCGCCAGGGCTTGACTGATTTTGCTGGCATTGCCATCCTGATAATGCTTTTGCAGGTTTTTGTCAGCGAGGGACAATAGTTTGTCCGCATTGGTCGGTATCACGACCGAAAAGTAATTTCTACTCATGTAAGATTTGTTTTTGAATAATGAGCAAATAAACACACGCTTTAAAAATACATCAATATGTTCTGTTATAAAATAACCATCGGGTAAAATGGTTACAAACGATCGAACTTCGATTACAAACGCCGCAAAAAGGGTGAGATTTGTTCCTATTGAATGATGTGATTACCCATTTTGTATTTTGTTTTACGATATACCCCAATCTCGTTTTGCTTCCTGGTCTTCATTCCAAATAGATTTATCATTTACTTTTGTAAAATTCATATCATTATTATACAGTTCGACATCATTATTTGTGACTTCGTCTTCAACTCTTGATATTTTATCTTCGACATTTGATTTTTTGTCGTCAACTTATGATTTTTTGTTCTCGACATATCATATTACGTCGTCCACATATCATTCTTCGTTTTGCTCACCTGGTTTTTCGGTATGAAAAACGCCTTTTGCGATCTCAAAAAGGGAAGAAACGAGATCAATATATGATACGACCATATTAAAAAATGAATAAAGCATATCATAACATCATTTATTGACGACAAAGAATGATATGTTGATAAGAAAATATCATGTGACGACGAGAAAATATCATAAGTTGTTGACACCAACAAGCTTTTTGATGCCGAAAAGGGCGATTTATTTAGCGTGCGTTATGGATATAAAATAGCCCTTTAGGGCTTAAATATTGGTAGAGGCAATTTCCAGGCATCCGTGTGCTCCGTCAGGAGCTTAATCAATCCTTGTTTAGCTCCTAATGGAGCAAAAAATACCTTATTATTCTTGTTACCGATATAAAACGCCTCCGGCGTAGCGTGGTGTTTGAAGTTTAAATGATTTACAAATCGATTGCTTTCAATATCTTACAAAAGCTTTTATCCATAACTCCTATTATTGAGCAAAAAAGGCGTTTTTTTTATACGCCAAAGGGCTTATATTAAAGAAGAAAAGACCATTGATATGCGCCTATTTCGTAGCAAATTCTTTTTGTACTAAAAAAATATCCGTAATTCTGTTTATTTTAGCCAACAAAATCTAATCACGCTGGTCATGGCAAAAACCCAAAACCCCGGAGAACTTGCTCCTGAAGCATATCAATTCCAACTCACCTTTGAGCCCTCTGCTTTTTTCTCTTCTATCAAAGATGCTTTCATCAAAATAAAAGACGGCTCTAAAGGAAGCATTATCGAATCGGTCGCAGCAGGCGTCTTTAAAACATTTGTACCCGAAACCAGCGTTGAGAACCGTGCATACACCTTGCTCTATCGGGCAATGCTCAAAGCGTGTCTGGCAGTCTTCATAGAAGATGAAGAAATTCGGAAAATAATAGATGAAACCGAAAATCTGGCTGCGCAAAAAGCGGATTTTAATGCCCAAGCCAATGCTTTATTGCATAAAGTGACCATAGAGCGTGGCTTTTTCCTCCAACCACAAGCACATCCTTTCGTGAAAGGAATGCAGCAGCTCTACCAAAGCTGGATGCAGCAGGTATTGGGATTAAGCGATAAACAAAGCGATGCCCTTTGCCAGACCTTGCCCGGCAAATTCCTCCGCGAGCTGGCCTTGGAATGGGAAACACATCCATCCGATTACGAACCGATTCAAGGTTATTTTCAAAATCCTTTTATCGAAGCTTTACAGGAAGAAAAAAAATGGCAAGAGTATAATGCACAACTCATCAGCATGTATGCGCAGCCCGTATTTGGTGATGTGCAGATGTCCTTGGCAGATATTTATATCGAACCGGATTTTCGGGTACACCGCAGATGCGTTGCTGAAAAAGATGGATCAGATTATATTTATGATGAGGATGATTTTGTCATTCCTAAGAACCAGGGTAACCTCCACCAATATTTGCTCGAACTATTAAATGGTAAGAACCCTTTAAATCTTGAAGCGGAGCAATCCAATTTTGTACTCCTCTTGGGGCAACCCGGACAAGGAAAAACCTCTTTTTGTAAACGCACCATCTTCCAATTACTGACCGAGCATCCTAACTCCGTCAAACGCGTCTTTTTTGTGCGCCTGCGCGATATTTCGGATGTAAAAGCACTAATCAACGAACCTTTGGAAGTGATCGCTAAAGAAATTGCTGGGGACTATTTGGACACCTTTGAGCCTTTAAAAAAATCAGATTTTAAAGACTGTCTATTGATACTGGATGGATTGGATGAACTCTTTATGCACCAGGGTTTGACCAATTCGGACATCAAAAACCTGATTACCAATCTTTCCAAATTAAAAAATATCCATTTGTTAGTCACGACTCGGTACAATTATATCGACATCCAGGACTTATCAGGTACGAATCAGTTAGTATTAAGATTAAATGAATTCGATTTAGCACAGCAAAAAGAATGGCTGCGCCGCTACAAAAGCAAATATGAGTGCCAATTAGACGAAGTAAAACTGGAAGAAATTTATAACAGCGAAGATGAAAGATTTAAAGACCTCAAAAACTTAGTCAACCAACCCATTTTATTGCAAATCGTAGCCAAAGCGGATTTTAAGATTGACGAACAAACCAATCGCGCCAAGCTGTACGAAGAATTATTCGATACGTTACTAAAAAGAAAATGGGCATCGGATGGGCAATTAGACAAATATCGAAACCTGGACGAAAAAGATTTTCGTCAACTCCTGCAAAATATAGCCATCCATATATTCCATAGTGAATTTGAATACGTACGCCGCGCTGATTTTGAAAACGAAGGCAATCTGAAGAAGACCGTGAATCGATTAGCCAGGAAAATGCGCTTGGAGCAACTAGACATCAAAGACCTTTTGAAAGATATCCTGGTCAGTTTCTATTTTAAAAACGTTGCCAAAAACGCCGATGATCGCTTGGATGATGACCGCCACCAGGCCTATGCCATCGAATTCTATCATAAATCCTTGCAGGAATACCTGGTAGCCGAAAAAATATGGTATTTCTTCAAAGAAGAACTGGTAAAAAAGGAGGAAGATGATTGGGAAGGCGCATTGGAAAGCGTTTTTGAGCTATTATCACCTAAAATGATCACCACGGAAATAAGGGAATACCTGATACAAATTATTGAGAACGATAAAGAGGCGTCTGTAAAAAAAGACTTGATTATACATTTAAAAGGCTACTTGGCAAAATTTATTGAACATGACTTTTTATTCGAATACCAGGCTGAAAAAAGCACCAGGAGTAATCCCATTAATGCAGCGCAGGCTACTTTTTTTGGTTATTGGAAAGTACTTTCCCATTTAGGTATTACCGAAAATATTATACCTGCTACACAACAACAGCGATTTGCTGATTTAGTAAGAAGTTTCAGTGTATTAAACTGGATGCCTTTGAACCTCCTAAAAACTGATCTCCTAAAAGCTGATCTCCTAAAAGCTAACCTCCGTGAAGCTAACCTCCGTGAAGCTAATCTCCGTGAAGCAGTCCTTTCTAAAGCAGTCCTTTCTAAAGCAGACCTTTTTAAAGCAGACCTTTTTAAAGCAGACCTCCTTAATGCCGATCTCCGTAATGCTGTCCTGTGTAACGCTGATCTTCGTAATGCTGTCCTCAGCTATGCCGATCTCCGTGAAGCCAACCTCTTTAGAGCTGTCCTCAGTTATACTGTCCTCTCAAAAGCTGTTCTTCGTAACGCTACCTTCCACTACGCCATCCTCAGTTACGCCGATCTTTTTAACGCCGACCTTAGTTACGCCGACTTTAGTTACGCTGACCTTAGTTATGCCGACCTTAGTTATGCCGACCTCCGCAACGCTGATCTCTTTAAGGCCGATCTCCGCAATGCCGTTCTACGTAACGCTGATCTACGTAACTCAGACCTTTTCAAAGCCGATCTCCGTAACGCTGTCCTCTATCATGCTGACTTGAAAAATACAGACTTTACAAATGCTATTATTGATGAAACGACTCGATTGGAGGGGGTTAAGAATATCGACACCGCTATTTTCACCGGTACCATTTATGAAGGGAAACTGGGAAGAACTGTACAAGAAGAAGAAGCGTAATACGATCAAGGAAGCGCCTTTGCTACCATTTTCCAAAAATCTTGTATCTTAACGCCAACGATTTCTTCCAAACAATAATAAACCACACGATTCATGAAGCCTTTCATTTTTATTGGAATGATGTGCCTTGGGGCTACGCTTGTGCTTGCACAAAAAACAAAGCAAGATGTCATTCAATCCATCGATCAAGAATACGATAGTTATAGCGGCATCGCTCATCAAATCTGGGAATTCGCCGAGTTGGGTTATCAGGAAACCAAAAGTTCCGCCTTATTGCAAAAAACTTTGAAAGAAGCGGGCTTCACCGTAGAATCGGGGGTGGCGGGTATGCCTACGGCTTTCGTTGCTACGTATGGTTCGGGGAAACCCGTGATTGGCATTTTGGGTGAGTTTGATGCGTTGCCGGGTGTTTCGCAAATGGCAAAGCCAGCAAAAGAAGCGCGCGCAGGCTCTAACAATGGGCACGCTTGTGGGCATCATTTGTTTGGTACGGCTTCGAGCGCAGCGGCTATTGCCGTAAAGGATTGGTTGATTGCTAATAAAAAATCGGGTACGATTCGCTTTTATGGCACACCTGCGGAGGAAGGCGGTTCGGGAAAAGTATATATGGTTCGGGGAAATTTGTTCAACGATGTAGATGTGGTCTTGCATTGGCATCCGGGTTCCAGAAACTCGGCAGTAGCGGGTAGTTCCTTAGCCAATATCAGCGGCAAATTCCGATTCTACGGTGCGGCTTCGCACGCGGCCGGTGCGCCGGAGCGCGGTCGTTCTGCCTTGGATGCCGTGGAAGCCATGAATTATATGGTGAATATGATGCGCGAACACGTACCGCAAGAGACGCGCATTCATTATGTGATCACACGCGGTGGCGAAGCGCCCAATGTGGTGCCGGCATTTGCCGAGGTGTATTATTACGCTCGTCATCCTTTAGCAGCAGAAGCCAAATCGGTATGGGAACGCATCATTAAAGCAGCGGAAGGCGCCGCATTGGGCACCGAAACCAAGATGGAATACGAAATGACTGGTGGGGTTTATAATTTGATGCCCAACGAAGTATTGAGTAAAATGATGGACGCCAATCTCCGCACGCTAGGAGGCTATACTTATACCGAGGAAGAGCGCGCATTCGCGGTAGAAATTCAGAAAAGCTTCGGCGGCAAAGTTCCTTCCGTAGAATCGACAAAAGAGATTGAGCCATTCGCAGTGCGGGAAGAAGGGCAAGGTGGTTCTACCGATGTGGGCGACATCAGTTGGGTCGTGCCTACAGTAGGTTTGACTACTGCTACCTGGGTACCCGGCACGGCCGCGCATAGCTGGCAAGCCGTAGCAGCAGGCGGTACGAGCATTGGGCATAAAGGGATGATGGTAGCCGCTAAAACCATTGCGTTGACTGCGATTGATTTGTTCAATGCTCCCGGCATGATCGAAGAGGCTTGGGCAGAGCTTCGCACGCGCCGAGGAGCGGATTTTAAATACCAGGCATTGCTCGGCGATCGACCGCCAGCATTGGATTATCGGAAATAAATTGTATTCATCAGACGACTTAAAGTCATGTAATAAAATATTCTGAAAAGTTTTATATTTCTTACTGATCCTTCAACGCACGGTATGATTGAACTCGCAGGAATCATTATCTTAGGTATCTTAGCCCAATGGGTAGCTTGGTGGGTTCGAGTGCCGTCTATCTTGCCATTAATTTTGATCGGATTATTTGTAGGGCCACTTTCTACTTTGTGGACACCCGATGGCAGTAAACTGTTGGAACCGATTTATAACGAAGAAAAAAATGCAGGGCTTTTTCCTAATCAATACCTGTTTTACTTTGTATCCTTAGCGATTGGTATTATTTTGTTTGAAGGTGGTTTGACCCTGAAACGCAGAGAAATCAAAGGCGTGGGGCCTGCCATTTTAAAGCTCATCACGCTGGGTTCGGTCATCACCTTTATCGGTGCCGGGCTGGGTACGCATTTTATTATGGGCTTGAGTTGGGCGATTAGCTTTCAGTTTGCCGCCTTGATTATTGTGACCGGGCCGACTGTGATTGCACCTATTTTGCAAAATGTTCCTTTGAATCGCAATGTTTCTACCGTTTTGAAATGGGAAGGCATTTTGATTGATCCCCTGGGCGCTTTGGTAGCGGTATTGGTATTTGAATTTATTCGCAGTTCGGAAGGCGGCGCGGATTTCACTTCGCATGCCCTGATTACTTTTTTTCAAATCATTTTGATTGGTCTGGCGCTGGGTGTGATTGCTGCTTATGCCTTGTATTGGTTAATAAAATTAGATTTAATACCCCGATTTTTGCTGAATGTATTTACGTTGGCGTTTGTGCTGAGTGTTTTTGTTTTATCAGACCTACTGGCGCACGAGTCGGGGCTGCTTTCAGTGGTCGTAATGGGCATGGTCATTGGCAATCTGGATGTGCCAAGACTCAAAGAAATCTTGCATTTCAAAGAATCATTGAGCGTATTGCTTATTTCAATCCTTTTTATTCTGCTTGCCGCCAATATTAATATGGCACAATTAGAATTACTCATGCGCGATTGGAAAGCGATTGCGCTCTTTGGGGTAGTGGCGCTCGTATTGCGCCCTTTATCGGTCTTTGCCAGCACCAATCAATCAGAGCTCAGTTTCAAAGAAAAAGTTTTTATCTCTTGGGTAGGGCCGCGGGGCATTGTGGCAGCAGGGATTGCTTCATTATTCGGCATTACGCTTACTCGCGATGGCATACCTGGCGCTGAATTTATCACACCTTTGGTATTTATGATTGTTTTGGGTACCGTTTTATTGAATGCTACGACTGCTCGAATGGTGGCAAAGATGTTGGGTGTCATTCAACAAACTTCGTCGGGAATTTTATTTATTGGCGCAAGCCAGGCCGCCCGAATTTTAGCCAAATACCTCAAGGATAATAAGCGCTACGTAGTGATGGTGGATAGTAATGAAAGTAATATCAACAAGGCGCGTCGCTTAGGAATAGAAGCCTTTACGGTCAATATTTTTACCGATGACCTTGCCGATCAGTTTGAATTGCTCGATATGGGTTATTTGATCGCTATGACCAGCAACCCTGATGTAAATGATTATGCTTTAAAGCGTTATCAAAAAGTTTTTGGTGAAAACGGCACTTTTCGGCTTTTGACTTCCGATGAATTAAAACGAGATAAATCGAGATTGCCCCAACATGGCATTTTTTCTTATTTCGATGATTTTCTGAATCTCAATGAAATAGCGCGCGATTATCCTTATATTCATGAAAAGCCGGTGGAGACGCTTGAACAGCTTGTCGCCGACGTAGATCAAATGAATCAAAATCCGCATCAAACGCCCTTGTTTTTCAAAGACCTCAACAATCAACTGCATCCGATACCCTACAATCTTTCAGAAGTACCAATCGGCAAAGATTTTCAATTGGTTTATATGGGTAAAAAGGAGATGTCAACCCATCAGTCTATCGCCAATGCCTAATTTTCTTTCTTTTGCAAACTTTTTTTACCAGGCGGTGTTCGAGATATTAGACATAATAGCAAAACTATCATATTTTACTAAAAACTATTTCTTTGTATTTTGATTACCAATTTTACGATTAAAATCATGATTACACTCTCCTTTTGAGGTGTAATTCGCATGGTGACTGAGGCTTTTTTAGAGAGGTTATTATCCATGGCCTCTCTTTTTTCTTTTTTAGCAATTGCTTGTTTGATTTAAGAAAAGTTTAACTTTTAAAAATAATAGTTTTTATATTTTTATGCAATAAACTCTATTGCTAACCTTTTAGCCTCCAACTCAATGCTAAAGAAATTTTTTCAACTCGATTTTTCCCACTTCAGAGGAGATTTATTTGGTGGCATCACTGCGGGCATCGTAGCATTGCCATTAGCGCTGGCTTTCGGCGCACAGACCGAATTGGGTGCGATTGCGGGTTTGTACGGCGCGATTGCGCTTGGTTTTATGGCAGCTCTTTTTGGAGGAACAGCCATTCAAATCAGCGGGCCGACTGCTCCGATGACAGTCGTATCTGCTGTGGTTATTGCCTCTGCTATTGATCGTGTGGGTAGTTTTGAAGCTGCTTTTCCAGTGATCCTTGCCACTTTTTTTCTGGCAGGTGTTATTGAGTTGCTCTTAGGTGTGATGGGGCTTGGCAAATATATCAAATATATCCCTTATCCAGTAGTGTCAGGCTTTATGAGCGGAATTGGGGTGATTATCATTATCACACAGATTTTCCCGCTTTTAGGTGCGCCTTCTCCTGCTGGAGGTCCAGTAGCTGTGGTCAAAAACTTGGGTCAAATACCCAATATTTTTAATATCTTTTCTATAGTGCTGGCGGCTGCTACCATTGCACTTATTTATCTTTTTCCAAGAATAACGAAGGCAGTGCCGAGTTCTTTGGTCGCATTGATTTTGGTATCAATTGCAACATTCTTCTTTTTGAATAATGGCCAGGTCAGTCTGATTAAAGACGCGACCGAAGGTGGTGTTCCCAGTGGTTTACCTACCGTGTATTTCAATTTTTTCTCAGTTTTTGCAGATACCAGCATTCTCGCGATGGTTCTCGAGTACGCTTTCACACTGGGCGCTTTAGGTGCGATTGACTCTTTATTGACTTCCGTTGTAGCTGATAATATCACCAAAACAAAGCATGATAGCAACCGCGAATTGATTGGTCAAGGCCTTGGCAATATGGTCGCAGCATTTATTGGTGGTTTGCCAGGTGCAGGTGCGACAATGCGAACGGTTATTAATGCTAATTCTGGTGGCAAAACGCGCCTCTCTGGAGTAATCGCAGCATTACTTTTATTGGCAATTTTGTTAGGTTTAGGTGTATTGGTTGGAAACATTCCAAACGCAGTATTGGCGGGTATTCTGCTCACGGTTGGTATCAGTGTTATTGATTATAAAGGCTTTCGTCACATCCGAAAAATACCTCGCGCTGATGCAGCAGTGATGATTGCGGTATTGCTGCTCACAGTTTTTGTCGGTTTGCTCGAAGCGGTGGCCATTGGCATGGTGATGGCGTCTTTATTGTTCATGAAAACAGTTTCTGATGTGGTCGAGCACCGCACCACTTCTGCGCCTATCAAAGATTTTTCACCCGAAATTCCCTGGAGCGACGAAACAAATATTTTGGAAGAAATTGGTAATAGAGTGTATATCAAGCACTTCGATGGGCCTTTGTTCTTTGGTTTTGCCTCCCGATTCCAGGAAATGATCAAAGCTATGCCACAAGTAGAAGTGGTGGTAATGCGCATGAAAATGGTGCCTTACATTGACCAATCTGGGCTGTATGCAATGGAAGAAGCAATACTCGATCTTCAGAAACAAGGCGTAGCAGTGATTTTCAGCGGATTGCAAGATCAGCCGCGTGATATGCTGAAGCGGATCAATCTAGTACCTGGGTTGGTACCTGAAAGCCATTGTTTCAAAACTTTTGAAGAAGGTGCCTTTTGGTTGAAAGAATATCTACATAAAAATGGTTCGTTCGCTCCTCTTGCAGTGTTTCAGATAAAGTCCAGTGAGAAACTAAAAATAAAAACGATCCCTGGAGACTATCAGGATTGATTGGTGGGGGTTTTGAATGAGCGGTAAAAGGCAATGGGTAAAATGTTGATTCTTGATAGTAAAACTATTTAAAGGTGCTGCAATTTTAAATTTTCCTTAACATTTGTTATCTTTGGCCAGCATAAGGTGTTCAAACAAAGATGACATGGCGATTACGATTCAAATAAAGCTAAACGAAAACTTGTATTTGCGCGACCCACAGGATACCAAACTGGGCCGAAAAATCATTCAGAATAGTATTTTGCTGATTGATGAGATTGGTTTTGAAGATTTTACATTCAAAAAATTAGCCGATCGTATTAATTCTACTGAAGCTTCTGTCTATCGCTATTTTGAAAACAAGCACCTTTTGCTGGTTTATTTGCTCTGCTGGTACTGGGAATGGGTAAAGTTTCGCATCGAATTTAACACCATTAACATAGAAGACCCTCATCAAAGGTTGCGAGTCGCCATTGAAACATTGGTAGAATCATCGCAATCCAATCCTTCTGTAGATTTTGTAGATGAAGAGGTGTTGCATCGCATTGTCATCGCCGAAGGGAGCAAAGCTTACCATACAAAATGGGTAGATAAAGAAAATAAAAAGGGATTTTTTACAACGTATAAAGCGCTTTGCAAAACGCTTGCCGATTGTATTAGTGCGATCAATCCCAGATTTGCTTACCCTCGTGCTCTTGCCTCTACCCTGCTGGAAATGTCGAACCAACAGGCTCATTTTGCACGGCATTTGCCTTCCCTTACCGAAATCACCATGGAAAATGGCAATCTCATTCAAGTAAAGCAACTCTTGGAAACTTTCGCCTTCGGATTATTAGCAATTACCTAATAACCAAGACTTAATGTCCATTTTAATAATTCTCCGCCACCCATTTTAACACCTTGTCCATCTCTTGTTTCAAGTCATTACTGTTGACGGTGTAATTATTGTGCATAAAACTGAAAATCAATGTTTTATCCTCTTTTGTAGTCAAAAAACCGCTCAAACAATGCACATTACTCAAAGTCCCCGTTTTGGCGTGTATATAAGGTTTTTTCGCTTTGTAAAATGTGCGGATCGTGCCAGATTCGCCGCCAGTCGGGAAGATTCGGAATAAGCGTTCCGGCGGCATTTCTCTATAAATTTTTTGCAAAACGCTCACTACTGTGCGCGGCGTAAACAAATTATAACGCGATAAACCCGAGCCATCCACCCATTCCAAAGCAGCAGGCGAATTTCGATAAAGATTATCTTCGGCGTATTTTATGGCATCCTCGGCTTTTTGCATGCCAAATAGTTTTTCCGAACACATCATTAACAATTGCTCGGCGATAAAATTGTCGCTATCCTGCATCAAACGCTGGTACATCGTATCCGGAGTTGTGATGCTGATCGTATGCGCCACGCCAGGTGGTATCATGCTCAAGTCCAGTGCGCCAACCGACACACCTAAGGTATCACTCAATAACTTGGCAATTAGATCAGGATCAAAACGAAAGAAAATTTCCTGTTTGAAAGGCAAACCAGTTAAAGCACGTGGATTATATTCAAAAACATTATCATCTATATGCCGCATAATTTCTGGCTTTTCCATTTCCAATTTAGCATTAAACACAATACGATTGTTAAAAAACGGCGGTTGCGCGATAAAGCCCTCCCGAATGCTGCTCCGTTCAAAACGAACGAGATTGCCATACATTGGAAACGGCGAGCGCTCCGCCTGGTAGTTCGAATTGAAATCATCCCAGGACCAACCAGGGCCGTAGTGCTCGTCATTAAAATTGTGGGCAGAGAAAAACAGCTTTTCTTTGCGGCTTTTCAAAAAAGTCAAAACGCTCATATCTTGTTCAAAACCAGGATGTAAGAACAATGGGTTGCCCGTTCCCCAAAAAATAAGCGTATCGCCGGAAGTGACATAGCGCAACACGGGAATCGAATCGCCCAGCACTTTTAGGGCGGTGTAAAAAGTAAAAATCTTAGTATTGGAAGCAGGCGTAAAATATTTATCCGCTTCTTTTTCATAGATATACTGCTGCGTAGCGGGGTCAAACAACACAAAGCCGGTAAAGCTTTTGGCAAAAACGCTTGATTTTTCTACCAAATCCGCCAGGGTGCTCAACTTGCCTGCGCCCAATTGCGCCCAAGCACTTTGCCAAAGGAATAGCAGGATTGGAATTACGAGAGATTTGATTATTTTCGACCGTGAAAGATACATAAGCTTTGAATTTTCGATTTGATCGCTTGAAAAATAACTAAAATCGCTATGTCTGTCAAAAAAATTCTTTCAACTGCTTGGGTAATATTGCTCTTTTATGCGATTTCTTTTGCGCAAAGCGCTGATAATGAATCGGTAAAAAATTATACACAAGCTGCCGAATCTTTGGTTTTATTAAAAAACGAAGGCAATCTCATCCCGCTCCACCATTTGAATTCGCTGAAAATAGCCTTTGTGCGATTCGGTTTAAAACCAGACTCCGAATTGGAAAACGTATTACAAAAATACACCAAAATTGAAACGCTGGCAGTTTCTAACTTTAACTCCAGAGAAAGCGCAGAAAACTGGGTTAATCAACAACTTACGCAATACAATCTTTTTATACTTGGTATCAATGATTTTGATCCTTCCGCATCGCCGGACTATTCTTTTAAACTTTTTTATTTGAATGCGCTGCTCGAAAAAGCGCCGAGCATTGCGATTGTGCTGGGCAACAAGCAAGCATTTAATTTAATACCTAATTTATTGAAAGCCAGAGGATTAATCATCATGCCCGTTCAAAATGAATGGTCGGAATCGGTAGCGGCGCAGGTCGTTTTTGGTGGCATTGGTGCGATAGGGCGTTTGCAAAAAGATTTGAATGCAGATTTCAAAATCGGCACTGGGCTTACTTCCGAAGGTAATATTCGGCTCGGTTATGCACCGCCAGCTTTGGTGGGGTTTGATGCAGAAAAATTATATAACGGTATTCAAAGTCTTGTGCAGCAAGGCTTGGATTCGATGGCTTATCCGGGTGCGCAAGTGCTGGTGGCTAAAGATGGTAAAGTGGTATATCATGAAACGTTCGGATATCATACTTATGATAAAGAATTGCCCGTGCAAGAACATGATATTTATGATTTTGCTTCTATTACAAAAATTTCGACGAGCTTGCCTTCTGTGATGCGCTTGTACGGCGAAGGAAAATTTGATATTAATAAAACATTAAGCGATTATTATCCTTTATTTAAACATTCTAATAAAGCGGATTTTACATTCAAGCGAATGCTCACGCATACTTCCGGCTTGATGGCGTGGATACCCTTTTGGCGTGGCACGATGAAAGGCGGTGCCAAGTACCCCTGGCGCAAGCGCTGGAACCCTACGGCGAATAATGTTGGAAATTACAAACGACATACTTTTGCGGCAGATTCTTCCGAGCATTATAATATTAAAGTGACCGATGATATGTGGCTGTATGATGGCTACAAAAAAGAGATTTTAAAGGCGATCAAAAAATCACCGATCAAGCCGGAGCAAGGCTATGTTTATTCCGATTTACATTTTTATTTATACCCTGATATTATTCCATATATCACTGGACAAGAATTTGAAACCTACTTAAAATCAACATTTTATGAGCCTTTGGGCGCTTATACTTTGACGTTTAATCCCTGGCGGTATTATAATAAAAACCGCATTATTCCGACCGAACGTGATACTTTTTTCCGGCGGGCGCTCTTGCATGGCACGGTACACGACGAAGGCGCGGCGATGCTCAGTGGCATCTCCGGCCACGCAGGTTTATTTGGTTCTCCCGGCGACCTGGCGAAATTGATGCAAATGTATTTGAACGGTGGCACTTACGGCGGCGAGCAATTTATTAAAGAAGATATAATTAAAGAATTTACGGCTTGCGTTTATTGTAATGAAGGCATTCATCGGGGCATCGGTTTTGATAAACCATTAATCGAATATGATGAACGGCGCAGTTCCGTAGCCAAAGATGCCAGCCCGGAAAGCTTTGGCCACAGCGGTTACACTGGCACCTTTACATGGGTAGATCCGAAATATAATTTGCTTTATATTTTCTTTTGCAATCGGGTACATCCTACCCGTGACAACCGCAAACTACTGGATATGAGCATCCGCCCGCGTACCCAGCAGGCGATTTATGATGCATTGTTAGAGAAATAATAATAAAATATTCTTACATTCGCCACAGCAAGAGGCTTTTGGAGTACAAAACGACTTCAAAAGCCTTTTGTATAAAATTAAAATATCATGTCACTGAAATCCCAACAAATAATCGGTTTGCAACAGCAAGCAGAAAAAATCGTAGCTCATATAAATGAATTGCGCAAAGCATTAGCCATTGAAAATGATGCGAGTGCGCGGTTTTCGCTCACGGAAAAAATTGCAGGACTTGAAGCAGAATTAGAACAAATTAAATCCAAAATAGAGCAAATCCAGGCAGGTAATGAAAGTATCATAATAAATCCAAATTTAAATAATAGTGGACGTAATAAGCGTTTTTTATTATGGCTTGTCGGTGGCGCTTTGGCAGTGTCCGTAGGGGTTTGGGGCGTTTTAAATAGTAATTTTACAATTAATAATAATTTTGAGGATCCGCGTGATGGAAAAGTTTACAAAACAGTAAAAATTGGCAATAAAATCTGGATGGCGGAAAACCTAAATTACGAAACGCCCAATTCCTGGTGCTACGACGATGACCCTACCAAATGCAGTGCATTCGGCAGATTGTATAGCTGGAGCGCAGCAATGAAAGCCTGTCCGCGTGGCTGGCATTTGCCGACCAAACAGGAATGGGTTGCCCTGGCGATGCATTTTGGTGCACAAGAACAAAGCGAGGCTTCCCTAATTATCATTCCCAATAACGCCGAATCTTTAGCATTTATTAATGGTTACGGCGGCCGACGCGATAGCAAAGGCAATTATGATGCCCTCGGTGACACTGCCGATTTTTGGACAAGCACCGAACTCGCCAACTCTGGTGACGCCATCTCTGCCTATTTGACAGAACCCAATACTTCCATTTCTGAATCGCTTCGCTTTTCTCATTTCAAAAACGATGGACTTACTTGCCGTTGCGTCAAGGATTGATAATCACAATATCTCCGGTAAGGTCAGGTTCAAGGTTGATAAATCTACCTTAAAACCCTTGTTAAATCCATAACGCGGCAGCGATTGTGCGAATTGATCGGCGGCTTGTTTGCTGGAGAACAAACCAATCAAAACCCGGTAGCAAGGATAGCCCTGGCGGTCGGTTCCTTCGTACCAAACAATCGGAAGATCAAATTTTTCATATAGCCTCAACGCATATTTGATCGCCGAAGCTTCATCATGAAACGCCACGGCTTGCACAGAGAAACCGTTTGCCCAAGTGGGTTTGATAATCGTATCGCGGTTCAACACCATACGATTGATCGAGCTTCTATTTTCATAGTTTGAATATTCAAGGGGCTTAGAAGGCTTCGCTGGTTGTTGCCAATTGTTGGGGTACATATTCCGCAAGGTTACAGAATCTGCCTTTCCATAAAGATAAGGCTGGTAGCCCTGCACCGTATTCATCTGCGCGCCTTTGGTCGGGACGGGTTGCTTATTAAGTGCAGTTGATTGTTGCTGTCTGGGAAATTTTTGATAGTAAATAACTAAAAAAAGAATTATAATAAGAAAAAAGAAAATCGAAAGCGGCGCTCCGGCAGGTATTTGATTCATCAAGCCATTATTGCGAAGCCGCCTGAAATAAGAAGAGCCTAATGAAATGATGACAATTAATAAAAAAAGAATAAATAGAAACGAACCAGAACTTAATTGGAGATTCGACATGGTAAATGATTTTGGGGGTAAAAAATGTAAAATAGAGCATCTTGAGTTTCGGTATCAGGAATGTCGAAAACCCTTGTATAATAAAGTCCACAAAATCAAGGTCGGTTATAAAAAAGCGGTAAAGTGATCACGGCAGACAATAAGATCGTAAAGACGCTGGACTTGAGTTGTATCGTTTCTTCGCTGCTGTTTTCTGGTACTATCGTTATGCTCGGTTTCTTTCGCAGTAGGGGTTATCACTCAATAGAACGTAGTATTTTTTTAAAACGAAAAATGTAAAAATTTAGTTCCTTTGGGTCTTTCTATTTTTGAACAAATTCAAAAAACGATACGCGTTTGTATCGGCAACTTTCAGTCACCGATACAAGTATAGCCCTTCCTTGAGCATCACAAATTTAATAAAGCAAGGCTAAAAGAGGCTTCATCCTCTTCAAGATTAGAATTTAAACATTCTATGCTTTAAAAGTTGATTGATAATCAAATTCTTATTTAAAAAAGATTTTTTGTAAAATTACACTTGATTTTGTTTCTCAATAACAAAAGCAAGAATTGCCTTTGCAAAAGGAATACACTCGACGTATATTGCGTTTTTACTTTGCGACGTTTAAATAGAACGCTTTAGGTTGATTTGTAGCAGAAAAGCAATTATCATGATCGAAACACGTATGACCAAAAACTGGATTATTACATTTATTATTATTACTCCGATTGTTCTTCAAGCGCAGATGACGCTTACTATTGTTCCAGATTCTACCTGTGGCAAAGACGCTTTTGTATGGTTTTTGCAAAGCCAGCAAACCGTAAACGGCCCGACCGATACTACAAATTATGGCAAGCAGGCTTACCTGACCGCTGCCGAAAGCACTTGGTCGAGTTCCGATGGTCGCCGTTACGTGCTGATTGATTTTACCGAATTACAGGAAATTCCAGCAGGTTCAACTATCGAAGATGCCCGGCTATCCTTGTTTTATGCATCAAATTCTGATCTGGGTACCCATCGCGGTAGCCCGAATAACGCTGCCATTATCAGTCGTATTATAAATAATTGGAATGAAGCCACCGTAAATTGGAATACCAGACCGGCTTTCAGCAATCAAAATGAAGTGCGCATCGCGGCCTCGACCAGTGGAACACAAAATTATACCGACATTAATATTACTACGCTCATCCGCGATTATTTGAGTGATTTGCCCAATAGCAAAGGCTTTTTGATAAGAATGGAAACGGATCAACCTGATCGTTCTTTGAATTTTGCTTCGAGCGACCATCCCAACCCTTCGCTGCGCCCGCGTTTGGTGATACGTTACAGCGCCCCCGAAAATGCTTCGGGCGATTATCAAGAGATATTTGATATGCGCGTGGACACTGTACCAGCGCCTTGCGATGAAGTAGCTTTTCCTACCGAAACACTTGATGCGCAACGATTTGGAGCTGATTATATTTGGTCGGATGGCTCTGGTGCTTCTACTTTGGTGGTGGATCGCACCGGCACATATTGGGTGGACGTAACGCTGCCCGATTGTTCTACTTTGAGCGATACGATCACGATTATTTTCGATGCCCAATGTTGCAGATTCCAAATGCCCAATGCTTTCACCCCAAATAATGATAATAAAAATGACACTTTTGCGCCGGTAAAGCCGAATAATTGCATGATTATGGAGTATGAAATCTTAGTGTATAATCGCTGGGGCAAAAAAGTGTTTGAGAGTAAAGACCCCAACAGCGTGTGGGATGGGCGCGACGGCAACGATGATGCGCCTTCCGATGTGTATGTGTATTGGCTGCAATATAAAGCTGTAAATCAAAACAATAGCGAATTTAGTCAATCTTATAAAGGCGACGTGACGTTAATCAGGTAATTAGAATTAGAAACGGGAAATTAGAAAATTCTAACCTAATAATTTCCAGTTTCTAATTCCTAACCTAAAACCCTCTGTTATGATGATACAAAATCTTTTTATTTCAGCATCAAAAAAGTTTATCTTTTTTACTTTTATCCTTTTTATTTTTGCAATCTCTAATGCTAAAGCCCAGCAGAACTTTGAGGACTCGGTCTTTGTGCGCACACATTACACCAAAATAGAGCGCATGATTCCAATGCGCGATGGCATCGAGTTATTTACTGCTATTTACATTCCAAAAGACATTTCCCCCACTAATAAATACCCTTTTATTATGACACGCACACCGTATTCGTGTAGTCCTTACGGTGAAAATGAATATTCAACTCGGCTTACACAGTATATTCATTTAGCACGCGAGGGTTATATTTTTGTTTATCAGGATGTAAGAGGAAAGTACATGAGCGAAGGCGAATTTGCTGATATTCGGCCGCACAACCCAAATAAAAAAGGCAAGGAAACCGATGAAAGCAGCGATACGTACGACGCAATTGACTGGCTCATCAATAATGTACCGAATAATAATGGCAGGGCAGGTATTTTTGGCATTTCTTATCCTGGTTTTTATAGTACGACTTCCTTGCCCGATGCGCACCCCGCATTGAAGTGCGTATCGCCACAAGCGCCTGTTACTGACTGGTTTATGGGTGACGATTTTCATCATAATGGCGCATTTTTCCTGATGGACGCATTCTCCTTTTATTATTCTTTCGGGCAGCCTCGTCCGAAGCCGACCACCGAGACGGATCCTGGCTTTGATTTTAAAACCAAGGATAATTATAATTTTTATTTAAAAACGGGCGCTTTAAAGAATTTCACAAATCATTACATGAAAAATGTAAAGTTCTGGAGCGATATGATGCAACACCCGAACTTAGATGATTTTTGGAAAGCGCGTAACATTCGCCCGCATTTGAAAAACGTAAAGCCCGCAACCCTCGTGGTTGGTGGCTTATTCGATGCCGAAGATACTTTTGGTGCCTGGTACACTTATAAAGCAATTGAAGCTCAGAATCCTGGCGCGGATAATCGCATCGTGATGGGGCCTTGGTGTCATGGTTGTTGGTCACGCGATCCTGGCGATTTTCTTGGAAATGTCAATTTTACAAGCAAAACGGGTGTTTATTATCGTCAGGAAATCGAATTGCCGTTTTTTAATTATTATTTAAAAGACAAAGGAAAAATGGAATTGGGCGAAGCCCGGATTTTTGTAACCGGCGAAAACACTTGGAAAACCTTCGATACCTGGCCGCCCATTGGAGCCGAAACGAAAAAACTGTTTTTCCACCCAAAAGGTAAACTCACATTTGATGCGCCGACTGGCGATAATCAATTTGATGAATATGTGAGCGATCCCGCCAATCCTGTGCCTTACACCGAAGACGTACATTTGGGGCGAACCCGCGAGTATATGACAGACGATCAGCGCTTTGCGGCCCGCCGTCCGGATGTGATGGTCTATGAATCCGATATTTTGACCGAAGATATGACCATTCTGGGGCCGGTTTTTGCCAATTTATTCGCTTCTACCACTGGTACAGATGCAGATTATATAGCAAAACTTATTGATGTATTCCCGGATGACACCGAAAATACGCACGAAAATGAAAAAGTACTGATGGGCGGCTACCAAATGTTGGTGCGCGGTGAGGTGATGCGTGGGCGCTTCCGCAAAAGCTTTGAAAAGCCGGAGCCCTTCACGCCGAATAAAGTGGAAACCATTCGCTTCCTGTTGCCCGATGTGGCGCATACTTTCAAAAAAGGGCATCGTATTATGATTCAGGTGCAAAATTCCTGGTTTCCTTTGGTTGATCGCAATCCACAAAAATTTGTAGATATTTATCAAGCAGATGATGCTGATTTTCAAAAAGCTACACATCGTGTTTATTTTGATAAAACTCGACCTTCACATGTTGAAGTAATGATTCTGAAATAAGATTTTGAGATACCGAATGCCAGATACCAGAGAACTAATACTTCGTCTGGTATCTGGCATCTTTAAATCTGGCATCTGAAAATGAATGAGACTATTCTTTTTGAAAAACTCGGCAATATTGCCAAAATTATTCTGAACCGCCCCAAGGTTTACAACAGTTTCAACCGCGAAATGGCGCTGGCACTGCAGGATCGCCTCGACCAATGCAAAGAGGACGCCGAAGTACGCGCCATTTACCTCACGGGCGAAGGCAAAGCTTTTTGCGCAGGGCAGGATTTACAAGAAGTTACAAGCGAAAACGCGCCAACGCTCACCACGATTTTATCCGAACATTATAATCCTATCATAAAACGAATTCGGGAAATCGAAAAACCAATCGTAGCAGCCGTGAATGGCGTGGCCGCTGGCGCTGGTGCAAATATTGCATTGGCGTGTGATGTAGTGGTAGCAAGCGAATCGGCGAGTTTTATTCAGGCATTTAGTAAAATTGGTTTGATCCCGGACAGCGGCGGCACGTTTTTCTTACCTCGTTTGATCGGCTGGCAACGCGCGTCTGCTCTGATGATGCTCGGAGATAAAGTTTCTGCAAAAGATGCTGAAGCAATAGGCATGATTTATAAAGTTTTTCCCGATGAAGCATTTTTAGATGAATCCTGGAAAATTGCAGCAACACTCTCCCAAATGCCCACCAAAGGCTTGGGCTATACCAAACGTGCTTTGAATCAATCCTTGAGTAATAATTTGAATCAACAATTAGCAATCGAAGACGAACTGCAATCGGCAGCAGGCCAAACCAAAGATTACAAAGAGGGCGTACAGGCGTTTTTGGAAAAGCGTAAGCCTAATTTTATTGGGGAATAGAAATCGAAATTCTATTTATTTAGAACCTATCTTTCTTTTTTTGATCGCTTGGTCATCCAATCTAATATTTTTCCTCGTAATTATCTTTAAAGATAATAAGCTCCAACCTGTGACTTTCGCTTTTTTCTGCGTCAAAAGAAAAAACATTGAATTAAGATGAACATCAGCAAAGTTTATTCTTTTTTTTATTATAAACCCTAATTTTTTCCCATGAACGCAATTTTTAGCCGCTTTGGGCAATATTTGAAAAATGCGAAAAGTTTAATACTTAACGAACATATCCATTTATCCCTTAAACCTATTCCCATGAGAGTCAATTTGTTATTAGCAATCCTTCTTATTTCACAAGCCAACACCCACAGCGCTCAGGAATACTTTGTGTCGCAGGATCAGAGCAACTTTTTTGAATGGTTTCACGAACGCTCACAAGTGGATCAGCTTTACGCCGATCGCAGTACGCTTTACACTTTTACCGACCAGGTGAATGTACGACAGAAACCTTCTACCCAATCTAACATTCTAACTCAATTGCCCATCGGTTGGGCGGTAACGAATATTGCTTACCGCGAAAATGATCTGCCAAAAGCTAGTATTAACGGCTACGAAGATATTTGGTATCATATACGTGGCAATGATGAGCAGGGCAAATCCTTTGTGGGATATGTGTGGGGTGGTCACATTGCTAAAGGCTGGCGCGAAGCTGACCTAACCGGTGATGGAAAACTAGAATTTGTAATGCTTGGCGTAGCCGGAAAATCGCGTACCAATCCTCAAGACATCAATGCGGAAATTCGCATTGTGCAATCCAATCGTTTGATGAGTCAAACCTTGGTGCCTCAATTGTGCGTCTTTGAAGAATGCGCTTCCAGCGCGATGCTTCGGGTATTGCAAAGCCAAAAAGTTCAAGGATTGATGGTCATTGAGGCGAGCACGATGACCATCGGGTGCAGCACTGGCATTGATAAGGCATTTTATTACTGGAACGGTAGTGGTTTGGTGCGCGTGTATCAGGCGGAGTACGCCAGTAAAACAGAGATTTTTCGCAAAAAATTCACAGTAGCAACGCCTGGGAAACAAGTATCCAATGTTCAGCTTTGTGAATACGGCGGCGAGGATAGTGGCTATAATCCGATCTGGAATTGCAAAACCTTGCAGATAGTACCTGCCTCGGAAACGAAGCCGATTGCGGTATCGAATAAAAAACAATTTATAGAAAACTAATATACCAAAATCACTCATCAACGCACACTATGAAAAAACGTTGGGCGCGCTGTCATTGATGGTGCGCTCGTTTTTTTATTGACCATTGGCTAAAATAATGTGAGTGATGGATAAAAATAGCCCGTCAGGGCTTATAGATCGGTAGAAGAAATAAGAAATTTCAGTGCTTGCTCCGTTAGGAGCTTAACTACGGGTGGTTAAGTTCCTAACGGAACACAAGCAATACCATGCATAATGGCTAACGATGTTAAACGCCTAACGGCGTAGTGCTGCATTTTAATCCCAAACTATTTATAACTATTTATATTTCAGTTATTTATTATAGTTTTTTTTCGTAATTCACTTTAAAATAAGTCTTCATCTGACTTTTAAAATAATTTTCCCTTTGCTTTTGTTGGATTCCATATACCGATGTGCTTCTGCTGCGCCTTTCCAATCGAAAATTTTATCAATTACTGATTTTAATTTGCCATTTGCAAAAGCATCCCAGGCGAAGAGTCGGAAGTCGCGGGTGAGCGCAATCTTGTATTCCAAAGAGCGATTGCGCAAGGTAGAGCCTATAATTTGAAGGCGCTTTCGCAAAATATTACTGATTTGCAAATCATCCACATGAATGCCGCCCATCATCGAAAGCATCACCAGGCGTCCATCCATACTCAACAAATTAAGATTTTTTTGCAAATAAGGCGCGCCAATAAAATCCAAGATTATATGGACACCCTGGCTATAAGTCTGTTGCATTATTTCCTTTTCAAAATCTTCGGTGTGATAATCTACTGCAAATGAAGCTCCTAACTCCCTGCACAAATCGTGCTTGCTGCCTGAAGCCGTCACCAAAACAGTCGCATCACTCATTTTAGCAATTTGAATCGCCGCCGTACCTACGCCGCTCGCGCCGGAATGAATCAACACTCGCTCGCGGGGTTGCAAATGCGCCAAAGTATGCAAAGCCTGAAAAGCGGTAAGAAACACTTCGGGTATCGCTGCTGCCTCCTCAAAAGATAGATTATCCGGAATTGGCAACGCCATATCTTCGTGAATGACCGCGTATTCGGCGTAGCCACCACCTGCCAGCAGCCCACAAACCCGATTGCCGGATTTCCATTTTTCTACTTCCAGACCTGTTTCTACAACTTCGCCGGCCATTTCTAAGCCCAGGATGTCACTTTCCCCTGCAGGTGGTGGGTATTTGCCTTCGCGTTGCAGGATGTCGGCGCGATTGAGTGCGGTCGCGTGCACCTTCACCAAAATTTCATTGGTAGCAGGCTTCGGACTGCGATGTTCGCCGAAAGTGAGGACTTCAGGACCGCCGTGTTCTCTCAGAAGTATGGCTTTCATCAATGGCAATTTTTCAAATTTAACAATAAGAAGATCGAATTGGATTTAAACCCTAAGGTTCTATTTTCGTCCAAAAGAAAACATTTGAAAATAAGCATCACTAAATATGAAAACATTTACGATCCTATTAATATTGATTTGTATTTCAATTACTTGCCACGCACAGTTGTATTTTCCTCCCAAAACCGGTGATACTTGGGCAACGGTGACCCCTCAATCTCTGGGTTGGAATTCCAATCAAATCAGCCCGCTTTTGCAGTGGTTGGACGAAAAGAATACCAAGGCATTTATCGTGTTAAAGGATGGCAAAATCGTGATAGAAGAATATTTCGATACGTTCACACAAGACAGTCTTTGGTATTGGGCTTCCGCCGGAAAAACCGTCACTGCATTTTTGGTGGGCATTGCACAACAGGAAGGATTTCTGAGTATTCACGATAAGGCTTCGGTTTATCTTGGCAAAAACTGGACGCTTGCGCCAGCTGAAAAAGAGGACCTCATCACTATTTGGCATCAACTGACCATGACTTCCGGCTTGGATGATGGGCTTCCGCCTACCCAAGCCGTACCTGATCCTGACAACTGCTTAAAGCCAGAATGCTTGGTTTATAAAGCTGATGCAGGCACGCGTTGGGCATACCACAATGCGCCTTACAGATTATTACAAGATGTTGTTCCTGTGGCAACCCTACAGAGTTGGCAACAATATACCAATCAAAAAATCAAGCAAAAAATCGGTATGAGTACAGGCGTTTGGTACAATTATGTTTTTTGGAGCCGCCCCAGAGATATGGCGCGCTTTGGGCTATTGGCACTAAACAAAGGTGTCTGGGAAAATGAAGTTATCTTGCAAGATACCGCCTATTTTAATCAAATGGTGAATACCTCGCAACAATTGAACAAATCGTATGGCTATCTGTGGTGGCTCAATGGCAAAGGCGAATTTATGCTACCGCAATCGCGCGTTGTATTTCCGCTCGATTTAATACCTTCCGCCCCGGATGATACTTTTATGGCATTGGGTAAAGACGATCAAAAAATCTATGTCGTTCCAAGCCAGAATATAGTGGTAATTCGCATGGGCGAATCGGCAGAAGGAAGGCTGGCACTCTCGGCGTTCGACGATGAGTTGTGGCAACAGTTGATGCAAGTTATTCAAACGACTACCGACACCGACCAGGCTGCGGCTGATGCTTTAAGTATCGGGGTTTTTCCAAATCCTGGGCAGGATCAACTCCAATTGAAATTGTCAGATTCTTTAGAATTGCTACAAGTCAATATATTTAATGTGCAAGGGCAAGAAGTAAAAATTGATAGCAGTAACGAAATAATTTTGGATGTCTCCGAGCTATCGAATGGTATTTATTTCATAAAAGTGCAAACCACTCTGGGTACAAATGTTCTCAAATGGGTAATGCAATGATTATATCGAATGTCCAGGAGT
>JANRME010000152.1:0-3410 GCA_033761835.1 Saprospiraceae bacterium | reverse complement strand
AGCAAGTCCTGGTCGCTAAGCTATTCGCTCAAAATATTGCTGACGGGAATTATATGAATTTATCTAATATGTCAAAGAACTAACATTTAACGCATCTTTATTGCGTTTGCATTCGCCTAAACTTTAATACGCACGACAACCTACCAAAGCAATAAGTAATGAAAAAGTGGACATCAATAAGGATTCCATAAAAAACTGCCCGACCAACTGCCAGCGCCCGGAGCCAAGCGTTTTGCGGATGCCGACTTCCTTCGCCCGCCGCGTGGCGCGTGCCGTAGCAATATTGATAAAGTTAAAGCAGGCAATCAATAAAATTATTATTGCTACCACGCCCAGCACCTGCAATTGACGATAAGAATTATTCTTACCCAATTCAAACTCCAAATGAGAATGCAAGTGAATAGAAGTTAATGGTTGTAAGAAAAAACGATATTTCTGCCCATTATTTTTAATTTCTTCTCTGACATATTTATAAGCAACATCATGGATTTGGGCTTCAAATTGCTTTGCATCACTATTAGGCTTCAATTTTACATAGGTGTGAAACATCGTGGCGTGCCAGTTTTTCTCAGCATCCGGATTGGGAAATCCCAGCATGGAAGCCATAAAATCCAGCTTAAAATGCGAATTGGAAGGTAAATTTTCGACCACGCCAGTGATTTGATATGCTTTACCTGGGGTTTTTAATGTTTTGCCAAGCGCATCAATTGTACCAAAATATTTCTCCGCCATTTCGCGGGTAATGACCATATTTAGTGGAGACTCGAGCGCAGTAGCCGGGTTTCCGCGCAAAAATTTATAATTAAATACTTTAAAAAGATTTGGATCTACCCAATAAAACTGGTCTTCATAAAATTGTTTATCGGCGTTCACGCTCACTAGCGTTTTTCGGGCAAAGTTCCCAATAAGCCGCGTAACCTCCTCTATCTGAGGGTATTCTGCTAAAGCTTGCGGGAGCATCCCCGTCACCGGAGCGGTTGTAAGCTTCGTTTTATTAGAATTTTCAATATCAATCGCAATGCGATGAATACGATCACTATCTTTAAAATGTTTATCATAACTCAACTCATCCATGATATAAAACAAAATGAGTATCACGCAAATCATACCCAGCGAAAGTCCCAGGATATTGATAAAATTGAAAGCTTTATCTCGCCATAGATTACGAAGAGCGATTTTAAAATAATTCTTTAACATGATATAAGGGTTAATTTGTGTTATTGTATTTGGGTTCCATCGCACTATAACACCATCACACCAGAACACTATTAAATTTTATTCATTCCTTCATTATTCATTCTTCAAGCTCTCCACCGGATTCGCCACTGCCGCCCGGATCGCCTGAAAACTAATGGTAAATAAAGCAATCGCCAACGCCAACATACCCGCAATCGCAAATACCCACCACTGCACGGGAATGCGATACGCAAAACCTTCCAGCCAGCGATTCGCTGCGTACCAGGCAATCGGCGTGGCAATGAGAAAAGCAATACCAACCAAGAGCAAAAATTCTCTGGATAATAAAGTCACGATACTCCCCACCGAAGCGCCCAAGACCTTACGAATACCGATTTCCTTGGTGCGGCGCTCGGCAGTAAATGCGGCTAAACCAAATAATCCGAGACAGGATATAAATATTGCAAATAATGTAAAATATTGTAAAATGGAACTAATACGCTGCTCCGTTTCATAATTCTTTTGGAAAGCTTCATTTAGAAACTCATACTCAAAAGGCTCATTGGGATTGAGCGTTTTCCAGCTTTTTTCCAATAAACTAAGCAGATTCTTCATATTGTTTGTCTGGGCATGTACAATAAGATAATTGGGCGATGGCGAATTTTCACCATTTACTAACATCATACCATACGGTGTAATAGCATTATGCAAACTTTCATGATGAAAATCTTTTATTACACCAATGATTTCATACGGAGTGGTGCTACCCTGCCAATCAAAATATAAAGATTGTCCAACCGCTTCCTCGGCGTTTTTAAAACCCAGTTCCCGAATGGTCGTCTCGTTCACTACAATCCGGTTAGTGGTATCTGCTGGAAATTCACGGGAGAGGAATCGCCCTGCATTTAATTGAATATTAATCGTTTGCAAATAATCATAATCCACAAAATTCATTACAACTCGCTTTGCCTGCTCGCGGCTTTGTCCTTGTTTATAAAGCATCCGGTCATTGACTACTGCCTGCCCTGGGTGTGAAGTAACCGCCGTCGCATTTTGGATAGCAGGATTGCGCAAAAGCTCATTTTTAAAGGCTTCACAGATTTGCTCGGCTGTTTCTGTCCGTAGGGGAATAACTACCTGATGCTCCTTTTCAAAGCCCAAATCTTCATTTTGTAAAAAATTCATTTGTTTATTAATAAAAAGTGAGCCGGTTATTAAACAAATGGATATAATAAATTGAAAAACAACCAGTCCCCGGCGCAGGGCAACTGCAGAAAAAGTATTCGCCAGCTTACCTTTGAGCACCGTCACCGGGTTGAAAGAAGACAAATAAAATGCCGGATAACTTCCTGCTAAAAGCCCGGTAATCAATGCAATAGCAACAAACCATAGCAAATCCAGGGGTTGCGCAATTAAACTTAATTCCTTGCCGGTCACTCGATTGAAGGTCGGCAACATAATTTCCACCAATACAACGGCAATGAGCAGCGACAACAAACTAATGAGCATGGACTCCCCAATAAACTGGCGAATGAGATTGCTCTTCTCCGCACCCATTACTTTGCGAATGCCCACTTCATTGGCGCGTGTGCCTGAACGAGCAGTGGACAAATTCATAAAATTAATACAGGCAATTAATAAAGTAAGGATTGCAATAGAAGCTAAAATATACACTAATTTTATATCACCTTGCTTCCCTATTTCAAAATCAACATCAGAATGTAAATGAATAGCAGGAACGGCTTGCAAAAACTGTTTTTTCTGAAACCCAGCACCTGCAAGGTCTTTGCCAGCATATTTTTCTACAAAGGCAGGAAATTTTCGTTCTAAGGCTGCCGCGTCGCTTCCTGGTTTTAAACGAATGTAAGTATATAAAAAATTATTATTTGCCATATTTGTTACATCCCGCACAAATTCTCCAATTTCTCCGCTATAAATAGACATAAAGAAATGCCCGTTCAAATGCGAAGGATTTTTAGGGTCTTTTACAACTCCTGTCACCCGATAATCAAGATTTCCGATTGTATTACTTATTCTAATCGTTTGATTGATAGCGCTTTGATTGGGAAATATTTTCTTCGCCATGGATTCGGTCAGTACGACCATATTCGGTTCGGTGAGCGCTGTTTTTGGATTGCCTTCTGTAAAATCATATTTAAAAATATCAAAAAAAGAAGAATCCACCGCATAGCCATCGGTTTCATAAAAAGACTCACTGACTTTACCTTCTTCCA